>NZ_JAGYZD010000061.1 GCF_018371055.1 Finegoldia magna
ATCTTCTATGAAAATAATGTGTCCTGATTGTTCTCCACCAATAATGTAGCCATTTTTTCTCATTTCTTCAAGAACGTATCTGTCCCCAACTTGTGTTTTGATAACATCCACGCCAATTTCTTTCAAGCTTTTTATAAGACCGATATTAGTCATAACAGTTCCTACAACTGCGTTATTCTTAAGCTTGTTGTTTTCTTTTAAGAAATGTCCAACTGCACAAATAACATGATCTCCATCCATTATTTCACCAGTTTCATCACAAGCAATCAACCTATCCCCGTCTCCATCGAACGAAAATCCCATATCAGATTCAGAAATTTTTACCAAATTACTTATAACTTCAGGATTTGTTGAACCGCATTTGAAGTTAATATTCTTTCCGTCGTATTCTGTATTTGTAACAGTCACATTAGCATTTAATCTATTGAAAATAATTGGTGCGATTTCAGAAGTAGCTCCATAACCACAGTCCAAGCTCACCTTCACACCAGTCAAATCCAAATCAACCCTGCTCAAAAGATAATTGATATATGTATCCTTTGCGCATTCTTCTTCATAAACTCTACCTACTTTTTCTCCTGTAATTTTTACGTTAATTTCATCTTGATGATCAATCAAATATTCGATTTCTTCTTCAAGACTATCTTTTAATTTGAAACCTTCATTCGAAAAATATTTTATTCCATTAAATTCGTAAGGATTGTGGCTTGCAGAAATCACTATCCCGCAACAAGCATTGTAAAATCTAGTCAAATACGCCACAGCTGGTGTAGGAATTACTCCTAATCTGTAAACATCAAAACCCATGCTAGTAATTCCACTAATCAAAGCCGCTTCCAACATATCCCCAGAAATTCTAGTATCTTTTCCTATAACAATTAATTTATTATCTACATCTTTTAATTTATAACAAGCTGCTCTCGCAAGCTTATAAGCTAATTCAACAGTTAAATCTTCGCCTGCAACGCCTCTTATACCGTCAGTTCCGAAATATTTTCCCATCAATATCCCCCTCTATTTTTATAATCTAATTATAACACATAATGTAAAAATCAATTAAAATGTGCATCTTTTTCAAATAAAAAAACGAGTTTGCACTCGCTTTTTTATAAACATAAAACTTGTAATCGGTAACAAGAACAATGTGTTTATTATTAAGTTTTTAAAAGTTTCAGTTTTATATGAAAAGTACACACCAATAAAAGATGTTATTGGCAATGAGAAAAATATTACTTGGCTTAATAATTTTGATAAGTCTGGTGAAGTTTCAGCAACTTTTCCACATAAAATGAAATTATTGTTAGAATTGCACCTAGTACAATTGTTATCAATGTAATTTCGTTTTTAATTTTCATATTATTTTTCCAGGACAACTGTTGCTGTGATTCTTCCATTGGAGCCTTCTGCAAGGACTATTGATTGCGGTAAATCCAATGCTACATCTACAGTGTTTTCTCCCTCTTTAAAATCTTTTAAATCTATTGCTTTGGTTGTTATATTTGAATGTGATTTTATAATATCATCTTGTCCTTTTATCTTGATTGTTGGTCTACTAAATGTAACTTTCTTAACTTTCAATCCATCTGGAATATTAGTCACAACCGGTTTGATTTCGACATCTTTTTTCAGCAATACATCGATTATTACTTTGCAACTTTCAGATGATTTGGTCAAGTATGATCTTGCCGTGTCGTCTTTTAAGCTTAGATTAATCGGTAAATCTAAGTTGATATCTTTGTCAATATTTGACTGATCGATTTTGACTGATGCGTAATCAATTGAATTAAGATATGTTTTCGCTCCAGATACTTTTATATCTTTTGGATCTAGTTTTATGGAGTCAATTTCCACATTTTCTGGTAAATCCCCAACCTTCATTAATCTTATAGGGAATTTAACCGTATCGACTGTTTCTGTTTTCACTAAAATAGTTTCGTCAGATTGATCAGTTACGTTGACTCCTTGAGGAAGATTTACTTGCACAGGTAATGTTTCAGAATCCACTTTTATGGATTTTACATCGACAAAAGCTTTTATTTCTGAATTTTTCATTTTGGTTATTGTGTTTCTTCTTCCTTCCACGCGCATAGATATTGTCGGATTTTTAGGGGATATAATCACCCTCCCATTTTCCCTTAACTTATCTATGTCGCGATATTCAACATTTACTACTGGAATATCTTTTGTTACTACAGGGTTTTTATTTTCCATTACAAAAGACCACAAAAATATCGCCAAAAAAAGACAGACTATTTTTATTATAAGATTGTTTGAATAAAATCCTTTGAAGTCAATATTTTTTAAGTATGAATTATTCTTTATTTTATCTTTCATCTTCTATTTCCTTTCTGTTGAAAATATAAGAATCTTGATCATTGTATAATTTTGTCAGAATCTTTGTTAGAGTTGGTTCATCAACGTATCTGTTGATTTTGCCGTGTTCAGCTATTGAAATACCACCTGTTTCTTCTGAAACTATAAGTGCCAGACAATCACTTTTTTCACTCATTCCTATAGCTGCTCTGTGTCTTGTCCCCAATTCCTTGGATATGGATTGTTCTGTGGACAATGGCAAAAAACATGCCGCCGCTTTGATAGTATCATTTTTGATTACAACTGCGCCATCATGAAGTGGAGTATTAGGTATGAATATATTTATCAAAAGTTCGCTAGAAATCGCAGAATTTAAAACCGTGCCTGTTTCTACAACATCTCCAAGACCTGTACTTCTTTCGAAGATAATCAACGCACCGATTCTTTGTCTTGAAAGTGAAAATACAGCGTGTACAATTTCTTCCACGCACTTATCCACTTTTTCTCCTCTGATATCCGCAAATGATTTGGTCAAAATATTACTTCTACCTATTGTTTCCAAAATTTTTCTAAGTTCAGGCTGGAATACCACTATTATCATGATAGCCAAAGCCGTCATCATGTTCTCCAAAACCCAGTTTACAGTGTATAATTTCAACGAATCACTGATTTTTACAAAAATAAATATGATTACTAAGCCTTTTACAAGTTGTTCAGCTCTTGTTTCTTTTATCATCATATATAATTTGTAAATACAGACCGCAACTATAGCGATATCTATGATATCCAAAAATCTTAGTGTATTGATCATATTAAAAAATTTATCCAAAAAAACCAAATTAATCATTCCCATCTATGCTTCTTTAATTATATGATACCATAAATTATCACCAATTTTTCGCAAAATTAAACGATTATATAACCATTTATCCGTAAAAACATTTTCATACTATGTTTTAATAATCCAGCCCTTTTTCAATTAATTCGCTTAATTTTTCAAGTGCTAATTGTTCATCTTCACCATCGCACCTTAAAATAAGCTCACATCCTTTGTGCGCTGATAATGACAAAATGCTTATAATACTTTTGCCACTGTATGTTTTATTGTCTTTTATGAATTCAATATTAGAATTGTATTTTACTGCTTCATTCAAAAATTTAGATGCAGCTCTTGCGTGAAGTCCTATCTCATTTGTTATACAAACCTTTTTCTCTACCATAATTTCCTCCAGATTTTAAAAATATAAGCCGGTATTACCCGGCTTATATCAAAAAATTAATATTCTATGAATTTTTCGGATTTACATCCGCAAATTGGACATGCATCGATTTTTTCAAATCCTATGTATCCACAAATTGGGCATAGTAATATTTCTTCTACTTCTAAGTCTTTTCCACCGTCAACGAATTCTTTTGCTTTTCCGAATCTTTCAGCGTGAACTTTTTCAGCTTCTACAGCAAATCTCATAGCTCTTACTGCTTCTTTTTCTTCTTGCATTTCAGCTACTTCTATGTAAGCTGGGTACATTTCAGTTGCTTCGAAGATTTCTCCGTTTCTAGCTCCTTCTAAGTTTTCAGAAGTGCTTCCAATTCCGAAACCAGCCATGCTAGTTACTGCGAAATCACCGTGAACATCTTTTAATGCATCAAAGTGTAATGCAGCGTGGATTTTTTCAGCGTCAGCTGTAGCGTTGAACAATCTTGCAACATTTTTAAAACCGTCTTTTTCAGCTTTATTCCCCCAAATGTTGTATCTGTTTCTTGCTTGAGATTCTCCTCCAAATGCTGATTGTAAATTTGCTTGTGTCATCATTTTCATATCAAAATACCCCCTATTTTATTTTATACATATATTATATCACATCGTTAACAAACAATGAATACAATTTGTAATAATTACAATTTTATCTCATTCTGCTAACAATTACTTTTCTTCTCAAATCCTGATGAGAATCACTGTCTTCTTTTAATTTATCCATCCACATTAATGATTTACCAGTTCCCCTAACAACTGCCGTGATTGGACCATCTACAATCCTAGCGTTCACACCAATTCTTTCAGAAATTAATTTATCCAATCCTTTCAGTAGACATCCACCGCCACTCATAATGATTCCTCTTTCGTAAACATCTGCCGCTAATTCAGCTGGAGTTTGTTCCAAAACTTCTTGTACAGTGTCTACAATTTTATCTATCGGCTTTTTCAATGCAACTGAAATATCTTTTGACGAAACGTAAATGTGCATTGGTAATCCATTTACCAGATTTCTACCTTTGATTTCGTACAACTCTCCATCATCTCTAGGATATGCACTGCCTACATTTATTTTAACTTTTTCCGCAGTGGATTCTCCAATAATCATGTTGTATTTTGTTTGGACAAAATCTTGTATTCTTCTGTCAAACTCATCTCCTGCAACAGGAATTGATTTGTTGATTACAATTCCTCCCATGGAAATCACCGCAACATCGGTAGTTCCTCCACCGATATCTACGACGATGTTTCCCCTTGCATCTGTCACATCAATTCCTGAACCTATAGCTGCCGCCAATGGCTCTTCAATTAAATACGTGTTGTAAGCTCCAGCGTATTTTGAAGCTTGAATGACAGCTCTTCTTTGAACTTGTGAGATTTGACTTGGAACGCAGATCAAAACTTCTGGTCTGATTAATGATTTGCCCAAAGTTTTTTTAAGTAAATATGAAATGATTTTTTCTGTTGAATTAAAATCTGCAACCACACCATCTTTTAATGGCTTTTTGGCGACAATATTTCCTGGAGTTCTCCCCAAAATTTTCTTAGCGTCTTTTCCAACAGAAATTATTTTTGAATTAAAACTATTCATCGCCACAACAGAAGGTTCATTCAATACGACTCCTTTGTTTGGCAAATACACAAGAACAGACGCTGTTCCCAAATCTATTGCTATTTTTCTTCGAAAATTCATATTATCACCTATAAATCTTTTTTATTCAATATGCAGACACTGTTAGCTGTAATGCCTTCGCATCGGCCTTCGAATCCAAGTTGTTCTGTTGTAGTTGCCTTGACTGAAATATTAAATGTATTAGTGTGCAAATCTTGTGCGATATTTTCACGCATTGTGTCGATGTAATCTCTAAGTTTTGGTTTTTGGCAAGAAATCGTAGAGTCAATATTTCCAACTTCATATCCCATATAATCCATAATTTCAAAAACTTTTCTAAGCAAAACTCTGGAATCAATGTCCTTGTATTTCATATCGGTGTCTGGAAATAACTTGCCAATATCTCCCAAGCAAAGTGCTCCACATATAGCATCCATTATAGCATGAATCAAAACATCTGCATCACTGTGACCCAAAAGTCCCTTATCGTGTGGAATTTCGACCCCGCCTAATATCAATTTTCTATCTTCAACAAGTTTGTGTACATCTAACCCAAAACCTATTCTCATTCGTTTTCTCTCTTTCTAGCAATAAGCTCTCCAAATAGCAAATCCTCTTGTGTAGTTATTTTGATATTGGAATAATCGCCCTTAATTATTTTTACTTTTTTACCGACGATTTCAAGTAAAGATGAATCGTCTGTCACATTTATTTTTTCGTCAAATACTAGCTTGTATGCATCTTTGATAGACTTATACTTGAAAACTTGTGGCGTTTGCGCCATATACAAATGTGATCTGTTAGGAGTATTCACAACTCTCATATCGTCATCAACGTATTTTATTGTATCCTTAGCTCCCACGCTCACCACAAGCCCGTCATAATCGCCGATAGATTCAATGGCTTCAAGTATTTTTTCACGTCTAATAAACGGCCTAGCTGCATCATGGCTTATTATCAAATCACAATTTTCATTTACTTTATTCAAGCCATTGTATGTAGATTTTTCTCTTGTGTCGCCACCGATAGCGATTACGATATCTCTGTAATTTTTATCTTTTATAAAATTTCGTACAAATTCTTCGTCTTCTTCTCTAATTACAAGAATGAATTCTCTGATTTCGTCGATTGATTGGAACACATCCAAAGTCATCTCCAAAATCATTTTGTCTTTGATTTTCAAAAATTGTTTTGGAATTTTTTTATTCATTCTTTGAGAGGATCCAGCCGCAGTTATAATAGCTGAAATATATTTATCCATATAACACCTCATTATTATTATATCAAAAAATCAATTTAATTAAAAAGATTTGCTCTTGCAATAAAAAAAGAGAACTACGCAAATAGTTCTCTAATAAGTTCAAATAATAAATACAATATAAAACTACTGATCTTTACCATCAGATTTCTTTGCAAAGATCATTTTCCCTGCAGAAGTTTGAAGAACACTTGTAACAGTACAATCAATAACTTGTCCCAAATATTTTTTGCCATCTTCCACTACAATCATAGTACCATCATCTAAGTAGCCTATACCTTGATTGTTTTCACGTCCTTCTTTGATGATTGACACATTAATCGGCTCACCCGCTACAAAAACAGGTCTCATAGCATTTGCCAAATCATTTATGTTGAACACGAAAACTTCTTGCAAGTCTGCAACCTTATTCAAATTATAATCATTCGTAAGTAAATTTGCGTTCAATTCTTCTGACATTTTTACGAGCATAGAATCGACTTTATCAATATTAGGATATCTCTTATCAACCACTTTAACCTTGTCCTTGTACTCAGTTTGCATAGTTTTTAAAATATCCAATCCACGTCTTCCTTTTTGTCTTCTCAAATAATTATCAGAATCCGCGATATGTTGAAGTTCTTCGATAACAAATATTGGAATTATTAAATTTCCTTCCAAAAATCCCGTCTTCAATATATCTATAATTCTACCATCGATAATAGTAGAAGTATCTACGATTTTAGGTCTAACTTTGCTATCTTTGTTTGAAAATTTTAGATTTGGTTTTTCTTTAGTTTTGATTCTATCGAAAAATGCGAGAAAATCATCGTGATAATTAAGAGCAAGCTTAGCTCCCAAAAATCCCATTCCAATATAAAACACAATCTCAAAAATAACCGTCAACACAGTCCCTATCCCTGGAATATTTAATTTTAACAACGGTTGTGATATCAAAAAAGCTAATATCAGCCCTACCACCAAACCAATTGTCCCTATAACAATATCGACCAGAGAGAACTTTTTAAGCGAATCTTCAATAGATTCTATCAATTTTAATTCTACCGATATGAATTTCGGAGCCAAAGCATAAAATATGAATCCAAATACGACTGCCGCTATTATCATAGCAACTATCTTAATAATCACACTAGTTGATTTTTCAATAAAATTACTGAAAATAACATTAGTAAATATAATTCCTAAAATAGCCCCGATGATAGATATCAGTATTGACATCCCTCGTCTGAACAAAATATTTCTCCTTTCACAAATATTTTAATCTAAATCGATTAATTCGTTCACCATGCTTTCAGCTTCTGATGGTTTAATATTCAAACCACTTGCAATTTCGCTAATGAGCATTTTTCTGGAGGTATTAAGTACTTTCTTTTCAATCATGGATAGGCCTTTTGAACAATCTAATTCATACAAACCCTTATACACAATAGCAGTTTCTTTTATATCTCCCGTTCTCAATTTTTCGAGATTTTCTTTGTACCTTTTATTCCAATTTGAAGGAAAATCAACTTCGCTATTCTTTAAAATATCTCTTAAAGAATGAATAGTTTCTTCTTCTGCAACAAATCTTATTCCCATATCATTTATCTTATCTACAGGTATCGAGATTTTCATTTCCCCCATTGGCATTTTCAAAATATAATAATCTTTTTTAACTCCCAAGACCTCTTTATTTTGTACTTCGGTAATTATGCCTGCACCGTGCATAGGATAAACAATCTTATCGCCTATTTTAAACATACTATCACCTCACCTTATATTATAGCTTAATCACAAA
>NZ_JAGYZD010000353.1 GCF_018371055.1 Finegoldia magna
CTTAGAATCTGCAGGAAAAGAAGCAAAAATCGACCTACCACAAGACATAAACGCAAAATTACAAAGACCAAACCAACAACTTGTAATCAAAGCAAAATAGTAAACACCTAGCCACTAGATAACCTAGTGGCTATCATTTTGCCCTCTTACACCCTTGTTTTTTTAGTCTAATGATTTTATTGAATAGTTTTTTATCTCTTTTAGTCTAATGATTTTATTGAATAGTTTTTTATCTTGGTCTAGCAAATCCCAACATCACGAAACCTTTGAGCAAACGATCGAAGCTAAGAATATCATACGGAGAAAATAAACATAAATTCAAGCGAAGTGAACCGTCAAAAAATTGTGCTGTTTGAGTGCATAGCACGAGTTCACAATTTTAGGTTCACAAGCTTAGAATTTATTTATTTTCGTAGTCTAGATATTCGTGCGAGATGTTTGCTATAGTTCTTACCATTGTGTGTCTTGCAACTGTCATATAGCGAATCCTCTGAACCATTTTTTTGCCATTGTCCTGCAATTCCCAATATTAAGCGAAACCTTAAAGCAAACAATCGAAGCTAAGAATATCATACGGAGAAAATAAGTATAAATTCAAGCGAAGGGAACCGTTAAAAAATTGTGCTGTTTGAGTGCGTAGCACGAGTTCACAATTTTAGGTTCGCAAGCTTAGAATTTATTTATTTTCGTAGTCCAGATATTCGTGCAAGATGTTTGCTTCTAGTATAACCTATGTTTATCCTGCAGCTGTGGTCTTGCGAAATATTTACACCATTTTCTATCTTATTCTAACTAAAAGAATGCATAAAAAAAAGACCTAGCGGACATTGTCATCACTAGATCTTAATTGTTTGGCGACTACCTACGTGCCGCCAGTTTCTACGAATCAAAGATTCGTGGCAACTGGTTGCAAAATCATTTATAATCCAGAAATTTAATGTTTTTCATGAGCGACGCTTCGAACGAGGAAATCTTCATTTCAATTACTTAAAAGAAGATTTTCGACGTGAGGCTGAGCGAATGAAATTATTAAATTTCCCGTCTAGCTCTCCCACAAGTGGGCTCGTAGGTTCTTTAGTTAAAATAAAAAAGATCTAACTGATTAAATCACGTTAGACCTTAATTGTTTGGCGACTACCTACTCTCCCACGACGTTTCCATCGTAGTACCATCGGCGTTAAGAGGCTTAACTTCTGTGT
>NZ_JAGYZD010000354.1 GCF_018371055.1 Finegoldia magna
GCTTATGATGCCGCTGTGGAGGTTATTGCTAACAACGGAGGGCTGTATCGCCTTTATACGAAAGAAGAATATTCTTCGGTGTGGGGACAGGATTTTCAGGCTGAATCGCTTTTTGAGCTTTATCAGTAACATAACTAACAGACGCTATGTTTCCAACTGCAAAAACGTTGATGAAATATCTGTGTGAGTTTTCATTGCTAACTTTTCCGACATCACTTTTAATTATTTTCCCAGTTTTAATCATTCTATATAATTTGTAAGGTGTTGATGGCAAGTTTAAGTAAGTTGCGAAATCGTTTACTGTACCTGTGGAGTAAATCGTAATTGGAATATCGCTTTCGCTGTCGCAAATTCCGTGAACAACTTCGTTTACCGTTCCATCTCCGCCTGAAATAACTATCAAATCCCAATCATCAGAAGATGTGTTTAACGCCTCATTGTATGCGTCATTCTTGCCTTTAGTTTTAAAAAGCTGAACGACAAAATTATCCTCAATTAGATAATTAATCAGTTTTGTTAAATCTCTTGCGTGTGTTTGACTTCCAGATGAAGGATTTGAGATAATTTTTATTCTTTTCATTCTATCCCATCTTTCCTTAATAGCATACCAAAAAACTAATTGTTTTTCAATAGGATTTTAACAATTTCTACAATTGTTTTCATAAATTATAAAAAATTTTAAAGATTTACAATAAGCCAATCAGAAATTTCCCGATTGGCTTATAAAATCTTATTTAATTATCTTTTAGCTAAACTTTTTACGAAATTAATAATATCTCTTGCAGAACCAACATAGTCTGTAGAGTTTAAAAATCCGTATTTAATATTAGTTGCAGTATCTGTTACAGATTCGGCAACATAGTCCACAGTATTAGACAAGTTACTTGAAACTGATTCAACGTGAGACAAAGTGTTACTTACATTGTTTGTAATATTTCTTACATCTGGAGAAACATCGCCTATTAATCTATCGGCTTTATTAGTAATACCAGTTACATTATCTAGTATTTGTGGTACTTCGCCAATTGATCTATCGATATCCTTTTTGTTATCTGCTAAAACGGCTTTTACGCCCTTTATTAAGTCAGTAAGTTTAAAGAAAAATACGATTAAAGCAATTAAGAATCCAGATAAACAAATATATAATATTATTTTAAATATATATAAAGCATCTACCATTTCTTACCTACTTTTTGAT
>NZ_JAGYZD010000355.1 GCF_018371055.1 Finegoldia magna
GATAAAAAGGAAATGTGGAATAGAATTACGAGAACATTACAACAAGTCTAAAAAGGAGAAACAAATTATTCCACAGTGTACACCTGAAAAAGAAGAAGCCATCATGGATGCTTTGAGACACTTCAAAATGATTTGATAGAAAAAAATGGCAGCCTATGACTATCTGTATTTATGACATTCCTACTTGGTATTGGAACGGCGTTGTTGTATATCATTATGGTGTTCTGCTTATTTTGGGCGTTAGCTTCTTTTATTCAAGGAGAAGTCGGAATAGGTATTTCTGGATTGGTTGTTGGTTTCCTATTTAGTCCTTACGGACTTCCGATGGTAGGAGTAACTGTGATAGAGTTTATTGATTTGATAAATGATAAAAATAAAGCGGTTTGGATAAATTAGTATTTGTCAAGGAGGGAATATGGATTTTAGTAGGATGATTCCTGAATTATCAGTTTTTGATATTAATCTGACTAAAAAATTTTATAGTGAATTAGGATTTAAAATTGAATATGAACGTGCTGAAGATAAATTCGTTTTCATGTCTTTTCAAGATAGTCAGTTTATGTTCGAACAAATTCATGATGATGGTTGGAATATAGGTGAGCTAGTATATCCTTTAGGAAGAGGAATAAATTTTTCAATATCTGTCGATGATATTGAAGAACTGTATCAATTAGTGAATAATTTGAATATAGAATTATACAGAGAACTAACCAGAAACACATATCAAGTTAATGAAATAGAAGAAATGCAAATAGAGTTTTTAATTCAAGATCCCAATGGGTATTTGTTAAGATTTACTAATTAACAAATACCAGTTTGTCGAGCTAAATAAAACTGAATACCAAAGATACAAGACGATAGAAAGTAATAATTCTGTCGTCTTTTTAATTTTAAAGAAAGGAGATAAGTATGAAAAAATTATAGCAAATAAGATAAGAATCAAAAGAAATAAAAGATAAAATTGACCATACAGAAGAAAGGTTAAGGCAACTAAAAAATCAAGAAAAGAAGATATTGAAACAAGACATGGAGAAAAGAAGAAAAGAAAGAACTTGCATCGAGTATTGATTATCAAGTAGAATTATACTAAGAAGATTTGCACCAACTTAGTTGACACAACTAAGACAATATTTTTCCATTTGTGTAATGACCTATACGTTGAGAGAGGAGGTAAACTAAATTGATGAAAACACTT
>NZ_JAGYZD010000062.1 GCF_018371055.1 Finegoldia magna
AGGAGATATTTGTACTAGAAACTGTAGATATTGCAACGTAACTACTGGAAGAGGAAGAGAAGTTGACGAAAAGGAACCTGAAAATGTTGCAAAAGTTGTACAAAAATTAGGCTTGAAATACGCCGTTATTACTTCTGTTGACAGGGATGATTTGAAAGATGAAGGCGCAACACAATTCAAAAATGTTATCAAAGAAATCAGAAAATACAATGAAGGAACATTAGTAGAAGTTTTAATTCCAGATATGCATGCTAAGCATGAATTATTGGATATTGTATTTGATGAAAGACCAGACGTTCTTAATCACAACGTAGAAACAGTTCGTTCTATATTTAAAGAAATGAGACCTCAAGGTAACTTGGACAATTCTTTTGAAGTTTTAAGATATGCAAAAGAAAAAGGACTTGTAACTAAATCTGGATTTATGGTTGGACTTGGAGAAACAAATGAAGAAGTTCATCAAATGTTAGATAAATTAAACGAATTACAAGTAGATATAGTTACGATTGGACAATATTTGATGCCAACATTGGAACATGCAGAGTTGGACAGATACGTTACTCCGGAAGAATTTGAAGAATTCAAAAAATACGGAGAATCTATCGGAATTAAGCATGTTGAAAGTGGACCATTTGTAAGAAGTTCATACAATGCAGGTAATGTATTCAAATCATTAGAACAAAAATAAAATGAGTAATGCAAAATAGGGCGAAAGCTCTATTTTGTATTATATGAGGGAAAGTATGAATAAGTATATTTTTAGAGAAAAAATCAATTTGCTGGTGCAAATTTTACTGACGATTTTGTTGTCGTGTTTCATGTCGGTGGCGATAGTATTTACGAAAAGATTATTTGAAATTGAAAACAAGACCTTCTCACTTATTGTAATTAGTGCATCGTTGATTTTGTTCGCTGGAATAAATTATCTCAAGGACAGAACAATCTACAACATGGGACTTTCTTTTGTAGAAGGTTTCAAGCAAGATTTGTTTCACAATGTAATATCACAAAATTTTTATGAAATAGATCAAAAGGAAAAAACTTTTTCGAACGATATAACATCGACATCGCTTTATTTAAAAGAATATTATATTATTCCTACATTGGAATTGATATCTGATGTTATTTTACTAATTGTAATATTACTTACCGTGGGTTTTTGCGTATCATTTATCCCAGTGTCTATAATAACTGTCGGAGTTTTGATATTCAGTTTAATTAATGTAAAAATTGACAAATCAATATTAGAAAAGAAAATAAGCACGTCTAATTTAAGGAAAAAATACGTGTATTTTCTTGATGATATGCTAAGCTCTAAGAAAGTTATCAACTCAAAAGCAAACAAAGCTTTAGAAGTAGTGCACAGCAAATTAATTGAAGACATATCAGAAAAAGTTATCGAACTTGACAAGGAAGAACTCACGAAAAACAACCTAAAATTATTGTTCATTGGTTCGTATTTTATCGTAAGTTTGATTTACATAATCAAAACTCCAGACACAAGTTATGGAGAAGCGATTATTCTAGTAAGTTCAATAATGCTACTTCACCATTTAATCAAAAAAATCGTAAAAGCAAGATCCATGATTGTTCAATCTGAACAAAAAGTTTTCAAAATGCAAGAAGTTTTTGGAAATCAAGAAAATTCAGACAAAATTGTGGAACATATAAAAAAAATTGAGTTTAGAGATGTGAAATTATACTCTTCAGATGTGAAGGTCAAAATCAACTACACATTCTTCACTGATAAAAAATACTTGATTATTTGTGAGAATAACGAAGTGGTTAATTTACTAGCGAAAGCTTTTATTAAGAAATTATCTCCACAAAGTGGAATGATTTTAGTAAATGACGAACCTATTGATAAGTTTGATTTATCACCTAATATGCTTGTTACTTACGATGAAAGTTACATTTTCGATACAGATTTCAGAAACAATGTCACATTGTTCAATTCTTTTCCAGACAAAAAAATTCCACCTTTGATAAAAATTTTCGATGATGAATTGACATCTAAGCAAAGGTATCCGGAATACAACGACAGGGATAAGAATTTAATCAGATACAAGAGAATAATAAATCAAGATAGTGAATTTAACATGGTGGTAAATTTGTTTAATAATTTGGACGAAACCACTGGAAACATATTATTAGAAGATTTTATTTTAAGATTTAATGGATCAATCTACTGTGCAAAAGATGTGCATCCATTTATTAAAGAAAAATTCGATGAAGTTTTATATGTTAAAAATATCGACAGCGATTATTTATTAGTTCAAGAATAATTAACACACCACGGTATATTATTTGAATATCGTGGTGTTTTTTGTTTCAAAAACTTTACATAAAAGATTTTTGAGTTAAAATAATTAAGTGATTAATTTTTAGGAGGAATTATGAATTGGTTAAATAAAAATTATAAAGGATTATTGCTTTGTCTATTGATAGCTTTTCCTTGCCATTTGTTGGGTAAAAAGTTTCCAGTAATTGGTGGTGCAGTTCTGGCGATTTTGGTTGGAATTATCATAGGTTATGTTATCAAAGATAAAACAAAATTTGAAGATGGTATTAAATTTGCATCTAAAAAAATACTACAGTATGCAGTAATTTTACTTGGATTTGGAATGAACTTGGCTGTCGTTATGGAAACTGGGAAGCAATCATTGCCAATAATTATACTTACTATTTCCACTTCTTTAATAATATCTTACGTATTAGCAAAGAAAATGAATATTGCAAGAAATATCGCCATATTAGTGGGAGTTGGCTCTTCAATTTGCGGGGGCTCTGCAATTGCTGCCACTGCTCCGGTAATAGAAGCTGATGATGAAGATGTAGCTCAAGCTATTTCTGTAATATTTTTCTTCAATGTAATTGCTGCGCTTGTTTTTCCGTTGTTGGGAAGTGTGATTGGTTTTTCCACACATTCAGGAGAAGCGTTTGGAATATTTGCAGGAACTGCAATTAATGATACTTCATCAGTTACAGCAGCAGCTTCTACTTGGGACGGTTTGTATAATTTAGGAACACAAACATTGGACAAAGCAGTTACCGTAAAATTAACGAGAACATTGGCGATTATTCCAATTACTTTGGTTTTGTCTTATTTGAGAACTAAAAACCAAAAACAATCAGAAAAAGTTGAACTCAAAAAAATATTTCCTATGTTCATTTTGTATTTTGTTCTTGCAAGTATTATAACTACAGTTGCCTTAAAAATGGGAGTAAATGCTAAAATTTTTGATCCATTAAAGGAATTATCCAAGTTTTTCATTGTAATCGCAATGGCTGCGATTGGATTAAAAACTGATATTGTAAAACTGATAAAAACAGGTGGAAAACCAATTATACTTGGATTTTGCTGCTGGATTGGAATTACATTAGTTTCAATAGGAATGCAATTCGCACTTGGACTTATATAAATAAAAGCTATGCAAGATTTTGCATAGCTTTTTTGAAAGAAAAAATCACGGCTTTAGGGGTAGCCGTGATCTTTTAAGTACAATTTTATCTTACAAGGGGTTTGTTTGATATAAATTGATATCTATTATCATTATACTACGATATTTTAATTTGTCAACTAAAAATGATTATCAAATTAAAAAAATCAAACAAATAGTAATATTTTTATATTTTACAGTAATATTTTAACATTTTCTTCGCTAAATAATTTTATATTTTCTTTTGAAAGTTTGTGAGCAGCAATCCCCATGCCTTTTATTTTTTGATGATTGAAAGTTCCATCGTAAATGTAATTCGATCCACATGATGGAGAATTTTCTTTTAAGATGGCAATTGTAGCATCGTATAACTTGGCAAGTTTTAACACTTCATCGCTTCCTTTTTCAAACTCTTTTGTGAATTCTTCTCCATCATAATCAAAAACTTTTCCATCCATAATTTCAACGGGATTTCTTGGAGTTGGCATTCCGCCCATAATTTCTGGGCATACTGGAATTAAATTGTATTTTTCTTTTAGTAAATTGATAGTTTCTTCGTCTAGTTTATTATTAGAACCGTTGTATTTACAATCAACTCCTAATAAACAAGCGCTAATTAAAACATTTTGCATATTTGTCTCCTTTAATTTTTGCAAATCCTTTTGTTAATTTCACTGACAGGAAGACCTATAATTGTGTTCAAATCACCTTCGATGTATTCTATAAGAACTGGATTTAAATCCTGGATTCCGTACGCACCAGCTTTGTCGTAAACTGTGCCTTCGTCGATGTATTCTTTGATTAATTGGATATTTTTATCTGTTTTTTCTGAAAATTTTACGTTACTGTAAGTGTAGAATATTTCTTCGTAATTTTTTGATTTCAAACAAACAGATGTCACAACTGTGTGAACTTTTCCAAGATAAGATGTAAGCATTTTAAAAGCATCGTCGTAATCTTTTGGTTTATTCAAAATTTTTCCATCGTTTATTACTATTGTATCTGATGCAATGTAAAGTGTATCATATTTCAAATCCAAGGGCATGATTTTTGCTTTGGATATTTCACAACAAGAAAGCGCTAATTTTTCAATTATTTCACGGTCTTTATATTTTTCGTAAGCCGATTGTTCGATTTTTCTTTCGTCAATGTCTGTTGAAGTGCTTTCAAATTCACAAATATTTTTTAATAATTCGTTTCTTCTTGGAGATTTGCTAACCAAAATCACATTAGTAAATTCATCTAATTTCCCAATTTTCGAAACATTTTTTACGTATTTCATTTTATCACCAAATATATTGTCTTATCTTTTTATTAATGTGTCAAATGGGTATATATAATTAGGTGATTATATGATTTATACAGTTACATTAAATCCATCTATCGATTACATAATGCGATTGGATGATTTTAAATTTAAAGAAACTAACAGGGCGAAAGTCATCGAACTTTACGCTGGCGGAAAAGGAATTATGGTTAGCAAGTTGCTGCATAATTTGGATGTAGAATCCAAAAATATTGGATTTTTGGGAGGATTTACAGGGGATTACATCGAAAAATTATTAGATGAGATGGAAATTCTCCACGATTTTACTAAGATTGAGGATAACAATAGGATAAATGTAAAACTGAAACTGGATTCAGAGACAGAAATCAATGCTCCAGGCCCAGACATTTCACAACAAGAATTGGAAGATTTTTATGAAAAACTTTCTAAAATAAAGGGTGGAATTGTATCTTTTTCAGGATCTGTCGCTAAGAATATGGACAAGGATATCTACATTGAAATGATAAAGAAATTATCGCCAGACACAAGATTTACATTGGATACAACAGGAGATGTATTACTGAAAAGCTTGAGATATCATCCTTTATTATTAAAGCCTAATCAAGCGGAGTTAGAAGAAATCTACGGAGGAAAGTTTAACTCAAAAGAAGAAATAATTTCTTATATAAAATCGACTATGATTCCAAAAGCAGAGTATGTGATATGTTCTTTGGGAAGTGATGGTGCGATTTTTGTGAGCGAGAATAATTCTTTTTACATTCCTATTGTAAAGGGAGAAGTTATCAACAGCGTCGGCGCAGGAGATAGCATGGTTGCTGGATTTATCTACGCTTATTTGAACGAAATGAGTGAAGAGGATATGTTCAAAATGGCTGTAGCAAGTGCGACTGCGACTGTTTTCTCATATGATATGGGAGAAAAGGATCAAATAAATGAAATTTTTGGCAAATTAAAAATAATAAATATGGGGGAAAATAATGGAAATTAAAGATTTGCTTTCAAAAGATCTAATGATTATGAATCTTCAATCTACAACTAAAAAAGATGTTATAGATGAAATGATCGAAAAATTGTACGAAAACAATGTTATTAACGACGTACTAAAATTTAGATCTGAAATTATGAAAAGAGAGTTGGAATCTTCGACAGGACTTGGCGAAGGTGTTGCTATGCCTCATGCGAAAACATCTGCAGTGAACAAACCTGCGATTGTGTTTGCAAGAAGCACAAATGGTGTGGATTATGAAGCATTAGATGGAGAAGATACTTATATATTTTTCATGATTGCTGCGACTGAAGGACAAAACCAAATGCACATTGAAACTTTGGCGAAGTTGTCTAAGCTTTTATTAAAAGAAGGATTTATAGATAGATTAAAATCTAGCGAAACTCCAGAAGATGTTTACAAGACAATTGATGATTACGTAGAAGAATCCGAACCAAAAGTCGCACCAGTAGAAACTAGTTCGATTTATACAGAAAAACCATTCGTATTAGCTGTAACTGCGTGTCCTACAGGAATTGCACACACTTACATGGCAGAAGAAGCTTTGAAGGAACAAGCGGCTAAAATGGGAGTTGACATCAAGGTTGAAACAAACGGCTCTGATGGTGTTAAGAACAAATTAAACGCTGACGACATAGAAAAAGCTACTGGAATTATAATCGCTGCCGATAGAAAAGTGGAAACTGCACGATTTAACGGCAAAAATGTAATTGAATGTCCTGTTTCCGATGCGATTAGAAATCCAAAAGATTTGATTGAAAAAATAGTAGAAGGAAAAGCAAAGATTTATCACGCAGATGAATCCGAATCAAAAGAAGTTGAAGAAGAAACTACAAATTGGAAATCAAAATTATATCAAGATATTATGAATGGCGTAAGCCATATGTTGCCATTTGTAGTTGGTGGTGGAATTTTATTGGCGTTGTCTTTCTTGGTTGAAAGATTTTTCTCAGATACTTCACCAATTTACAATTTATTCTCAGTAGGCGGAAAAGCTGCGTTTGGATTTTTGATTCCGATTTTGGCAGGATACATTGCGATGAGTATTGGCGATAGACCAGCGTTGATGCCTGGTATGGTTGCAGGTTTCATTGCAGGACAAGGCGCAGGATTTTTGGGAGGATTGTTAGGTGGTTTCTTAGCAGGTTATGTAATTGTATTTTTGAAGAAAATTACTAAAAATCTTCCAAAATCACTTGAAGGAACAAAACCAATGTTAATCTTCCCAGTATTTGGATTGCTATTAACATCTTTGGGTATGATTTTTGTAATATCTCCAGTGTTTACGATAATTAACAAAGCAATCAACGGATTTTTGGCAAATATGGGAACTACGAACTCAATTTTGCTTGGAGCATTGCTTGGAGCGATGATGAGTGTGGATATGGGTGGTCCTGTTAACAAAGCAAGTTATACTTTCTCAATCGGAGTTTTCACAGACACAGGTAACGGAGCATTCATGGCAGCTACAATGGCTGGTGGTATGGTTGCACCTCTTGCAATAGCTATCGCATCTAGTTTATTCAAAAATAAATTTGACGAAAAAGAAAAGAAATCAGCCGTGACTAATTATATTTTGGGCGCATCATTTATCACAGAAGGAGCTATTCCTTTCGCGGCAAAAGACCCATTGAGAGTGATTGTGTCATCTGTAATTGGTAGTGCAATCGCCGGTGGACTTACACAAGCATTTGGAGTAAAATCACCTGCACCACACGGAGGAATTTTCATTTTACCAGCTATGGAATCTGTCGACAAAGCGTTGTTCTTCGTATTATCTGTAGCGGTAGGATCTTTGGTTTCAGCAATCATTTATGGATTGTGGAAACAAAAAGCAGAATAATGTTATAATAATATTGTAATTTACAAATTTTCAAATTTTCAAGGAGGAAATTATGTTAGTAGCAGCAGACAAAATGTTAAAAGATGCATTAAAAGGAAAATACGCAGTAGGTCATTTCAATATCAATAACTTAGAATGGACTAAAGCTATTTTGGAAACAGCACAAGAAAACAACTCACCAGTTATTTTGGGAGTTAGCGAAGGCGCTGGAAAATATATGGGCGGATACAAAACAGTTGTAGGAATGGTTAAAGGAATGATTGAAGAATTAAATATAACAGTTCCTGTAGCAATCCACCTAGACCATGGATCATTCGAAGGAGCAAAAAAATGTATCGAAGCAGGATTTACGTCAGTAATGTTTGATGGTTCTAAATATCCAATTGATGAAAATATAGAAAAAACAAAAGAAATAGTTGAACTTGCTCACTCAAAAGGAATCAGCGTTGAAGCAGAAGTTGGAGCTATCGGTGGCGAAGAAGACGGAGTAATCGGTCAAGGAGAAATCGCCGACAAAAA
>NZ_JAGYZD010000356.1 GCF_018371055.1 Finegoldia magna
ATGCAAAAATACGTAAATGGATTTGGTTTTAATCAAAAAACAGATATTGATTTACCGGCTGAAGAATTGGGAATAGCTCCAAAGAGCGTTAAAGACATCGACGCAGCAAGACTTGCTACGCTTTCTTATGGTCACGGTATTTCAGCAACGCCGATTCAAATGATAACTGCTTTAAACTCAATAGTAAACGGTGGAATGTTGATAGGACCACATGTTGCAAAGGAATTTGTTTCAAAGGATACAAAAAAGATAGAAAAAGTTCAACCAAAAGTAAAAAGACAAATTATTTCAGCACAATCTTCAAAGCAAATTAATAAAATGTTGCAGGGAGTTGTTGATGACGGAAGTGGTAAAAAAGCTGCAATTCAAGGATTTGGAATCGGTGGTAAAACGGGAACAAGTATAAAAATCGAAGACGGCAAATACACTGACAGTAAAACAACTGCATCATTTTTTGGATCTTTTCCAACAGATCACCCAGAATACACAGTTCTAATCGTTGTAGATGAGCCTCAAAGAAAAAACGGCGGAAGTGCTGTATGCGCACCTTCTGCAGGAAAGATTTTTTCTAGAATTATCGAGTATAAGAGAATAAATAAAACTAGACTGGATGCTGACGATTCAGATAAGGTTACTGTTCCAGAATTAGAAGGGCTTACATTGAAGTTAGCGGTTGATAAATTAAATTCGTTGGGATTAAAGTCTAAGGTTACAAATTCAAATTCGAATTCAAATTCAATTGTAAAATCTCAAGAAACAGCTGCATATTCTAAAGTGAATAAGGGAGATATAATTGAACTTACAACAGGAAGTGTTGAGGACTCAATGATTAGAATTCCTGAAATAGTAGGATTCACAGTTGAAGATGCTGTAGATACTTTAGAAAAATACGGTATTAAAAATATCGAAATCAAAAATGGTAAAAAAGGTAAAGTAGTAAAAACTGATCCTGAAGAAAACAAATTGATGGATCCAAAATCTTACATTAAAATTTTTACTGAACAAGAGAAAAATACTGAAGAATAATTTTTTCGTGTGGTATAATAAATACTTATGAGGTATAAAATTGGACATAATTTGTGTTCATTATTTAAGACCAGCTATCAAATGTCAAGAGAAAATAAAAAATAATTTATCTTGAAATTTATGGCACGTTAAATAAGCCTAAAAATTAGGCTTAGAAAAA
>NZ_JAGYZD010000357.1 GCF_018371055.1 Finegoldia magna
CTTCATCCATTGCCAAGAGTAAATGAAATAGCTACAGAAGTTGATAGCGATCCAAGAGCAGTTTATTTTAAGCAAGTTAGATACGGTGTAATTGTTAGAATGGCGTTAATATTGAAATTATTAGGGGTGAGATAATGTTAAACATTAATAGTATTGAAAAAGGTATTGTAATCGATCATATCAAATGTGGAATGGGTTATAAAATATTCCAACTTTTAAAGTTAGACAAGGCTGATTATACAGTAGCATTAATCATGAATGCACAATCAGGTAAATTGGGAAGAAAAGATATGATCAAAATCGAAAATGTTATAGATATAGACTTTGATATACTTGGAGTATTCGATGATAATATGACTGTTAATATAATTGAAAATGAAAAAATAAAAGAAAAAATCAGCTTAAATTTACCAGAACATTTTGAAGGTTTTATTAAATGTAAAAATCCTAGATGTATAACTCAATCTGAAAGAAGTATCGTACAGAAATTTAGTTTAGTTGATAAGGATACTAGAACTTATAAGTGTGATTATTGTGATCATTTATATAACGTGGAGGAATAATGAAACTGCTGCTTAAAAATTGTCATATTATAGATAAAGATAAAGATATTTTTGCTGATATTTTAATAGAAAATGGTAAAATAAAAGCAATAGGAGAGATATTAGAAAAATGTGATGAAATCATTGATGTAAAGGGAAAAATTGTAATGCCAGGATTCATAGATTTGCACACTCATTTCAGATATCCCGGTCAAGAAAATAAAGAGGATTTATATACTGGTAGCCTGTCAGCACTTGCTGGAGGCTACACAAGTTGTAATTTGATGGGAAACACTAAACCAGTTGTGGATAATAATGAAATCTACAATCAAATTATAGACAAATCAAAAGAAATTGATCTAATCAATATATATCAATGCATGGCCACAACAAAAGATTTAAAATCTATAGAAATGATTAATTTTGAAAAAGCAGATAATAATATCAAATTCTTTAGTGAAGACGGAAAAGGTATAACAGATTCTTTACTAGCCTTTAATATTTTTACGGAAATAGAAAAAATAAATAAGGGCATAATGGTACATGCAGAAGACCATAATCTAACAAAGATTTCTACAAGGTATGCAGAGGATTTAGAAACAATTAGAGATTGCTACTTAAGCTTAAAAACAGGATGTAGA
>NZ_JAGYZD010000358.1 GCF_018371055.1 Finegoldia magna
AAACTTTCCTTTGGTTTCATCAATAGAAATACTTGATGATGAGGATAATTTCAAAGCTAAGAGTGATATATTCTCAAAAAGAACAATAACAAAGGCAAAGGTAGTAGATCATGTAGACACTTCCCTTGAAGCTTTAGTCTTATCAGTTTCACAAAAAGGATATGTAGATTTTGAATATATGGAATCTATCACAAGTAAAGATAGGAACACCTTAATTGGTGAGCTTGAGGGCGAGATATTTTTAGATATTAAGGATACAGACCTAATAAATAACAGAATGCCCTTTGAGAACTTTGACAATGACGATCCATTTCATTTTTCATATGTATCGGCTGATGAATATTTAAGTGGTAATATCAGAGAAAAGATTGGCTACCTCAATTCATATATCGGAGAAATTGAAAATGTAATAGATTTAGCACCTTCTGAAAAGAAAGATACACTATTAAACGAGTTAGGCAAACTCAAATATCAAAGAGAAAAATTACAAGAAGTTATGCCTGAAGAACTTACTGCTTCTGATATAAATGTAAGGTTAGGAGCAACCTGGATACCTCAAAAAGATATAGAAGACTTTACTTTTAACCTTTTAAAAACACCAGGTTATGATAGGTGGAATATAAATGTTAGGTTCTCGCCACACTCAAGTGAATGGAATATTGAGGGTAAAAGTGTTGACTCGACTAATGACCTTGCTAACATGACTTATGGTACAAGTAGAGTAAATGCCTATAAGCTGATTGAAAATGCTCTTAATCTAAAAGATACAAAAGTATTTGACCAAATAATAAATGATGATGGGTCTAAGACTTCTGTATTAAACAAAAAAGAAACTATGCTAGCAAGTCAAAAGCAAGAACTGATAAAAGAAGAATTTAAGAATTGGATATTTGAAGATCCTGATAGAAGATATAGGCTAGAGAAGATTTATAATGAAAAATTCAATTCAATTAGAAATAGAGAATTTGATGGTTCTAACTTAACTTTTGATGGAATGAATACTGAAATGAGACTTCGAGAACATCAAAAAAATGCAATAGCTAGGACTCTTTATGGTGGAAATACACTACTTGCCCATGTAGTAGGAGCAGGAAAAACTTTTGAAATGGTAGCTTCTGCTATGGAATCTAAAAAGTTAGGACTTGCAAGTAAATCATTATTTGTAGTCCCTAACCATCTAAC
>NZ_JAGYZD010000359.1 GCF_018371055.1 Finegoldia magna
ATTGATGAGCTTTGCGACAAAAAACACGACACAAACTTCCTACAAACCCGTTGATGTAAATATTTATGTGCAAGACAAAGCGAACACCAAACTTTCCAAATCTCTGTACGATTATTTGGATAAGAACGCCAAGATAAAAACAATGGATGAAACAATCGTAGACGACAAACTTTTCTACGATATTATCAACGCAGCTGTTATAATTCCGGAAGATTTCGATAAAACGAGGGAAGTTTTGTACAAAGTCGCTCCGAATAATGCTTATGCGATGGATATCAAAGAGAAGATTAATATTTATCTAAGCCAAGTAAGTTCCTACGAAAAAAGTGGATTTACTGAAGATGAGGCTATAAAAAATGCGAATGAAGATTTGGATAAAAAAATTGATGTTAGCATTAAAGAGGGAAGTGTAAATTCTAAAAAAGATAAATCCAAATTCTACTTTAACTTTTTAAATTACTTACTACTTGCACAAGTGATATTAGTAGTTTCAAATATCGCTTTGGTCTACAAAAAACAACCAATTCTTATGAGAAACAACGTGTCACCATGTCCAAGAACTAGGATTAATATGGAGTTGATGCTTGGTCACATCGTCACAGGACTTGTATTTTGGTTAATTTACATGATACTATTCTGCGTTTTGTACAAATACGATTTTACGAAGACTCACATTAATCTTATGATGCATAATTCGTTTGTATTTACTATATATGTGGTGACGATGTCAGTGATGATATCAAGTGTAATTAAAAACTCAAACACAGTTCAAGGAGTAATGAACATCGTATCACTTGGTTCGTCGTTTTTGTGTGGGGCGTTCGTTCCACAAGAATTACTAGGGAAAACTGCTTTGACTATAGGTAGAATTTTCCCAGGATTTTACTACATTAGTAACAACGAAATTTTAGAAGAATTTCCAGAAATCTCAAAAATTCTTCCTAATCTTTTGATAATATTGGGATTTAGCGTGGTGTTTATCGTGATTTCTGTTTTGGCAAAGCCAAAGGGCAATGATAATATCAACAAATAAAAATAGGGCTATGAGCACTCAACTCATAGCCTTTACTTTTGAGAAAAATTATTTTGTAATTAAATATACTAATACTGATGCGATTGTAGTCGTCAAACCTACGGCTGCTTCGTAAGGAATGATTTTTAATCTGTCAGCGATAGAC
>NZ_JAGYZD010000063.1 GCF_018371055.1 Finegoldia magna
CGGTAGAAACTTAGCTACTGGTAAGCCTGTAAACATTGGTGAAGCAGTTGGTATAATTGCTGCACAATCTATCGGTGAACCGGGTACACAATTGACAATGAGAACTTTCCACTCAGGTGGTATCGCCGGAGTAGGAATCACATCAGGTCTTCCTAGAGTTGAAGAATTATTTGAAGCTCGTAAACCAAAAGGACTTGCTTATATCACTGAAATAGAAGGTACAGTTAAAATTCAAGAAAACAAAAAGAGAAATGATGTTATCGTAACTGCTGAAGATGGCGAAGAAAAAGTTTATCAAATTCCTTACGGTGCTCACATTAGAGTTAACGACGGAGATCATGTTGAAAAGGGAGAACCATTAACAGAAGGTTCCATCAATCCACAAGATATTCTTAGAGTTAACGGAGCTGAAGGTGTTCGTGATTATATAATTAGAGAAGTTCAAAAAGTTTACAGACTACAAGGTGTAGACATTGACGATAAGCACATCGAAATTATAATCAGACAAATGATGAGCAAAATCAAAGTTGAAGAAAGCGGAGATTCTGGATTCTTATCAGGCAGCGTAGTAGATGCTAGAGATTTCAAGATGACAAATGAACAACTTGTCAAAGAAGGAAAAACTCCTGCAACAGGAACTCATTCATTAATGGGTATCACAAAAGCATCACTTGCAACTGAAAGTTTCTTATCTGCAGCATCATTCCAAGAAACTACAAGAGTATTAACAGAAACATCTATTAAAGGAAAAGTTGATCACTTAATAGGCTTAAAAGAAAATGTAATAATTGGTAAACTAATACCTGCCGGTACAGGAATAGCAAAATATGACAGAATTGAAGTAGATTATGACGGTAAAGCTGAAGAAGATATGATTGAAGCTGAAAAAGCACAACAATTAAATGATTCTGAAGAAGCGGAAGAATCTACAGTAAAATCTGGAAACTACGAATCATTACAAGATGAAGATAAATAATATTTAAGAATTAAGGGATGTAAATTTGCATCCCTTTTTTTATAAAATTGAGGAGTTTTGATGAAAAAAGATACAAACATCATAGAAATAAAAAACTTAAGTTTTCAATATGAAGGTTCATCAAAAAAAGTATTAAAAAACTTAAACATAGATATTAAAGAGGGAGAATTCATCTGCGTATTAGGCCACAACGGGTCTGGAAAATCTACACTAGCAAAACTCATCAACGCTCAATACATTCCAACAGAAGGTGATATTTTAGTTGGAAACATGAACACAAAAGATGACGATAGCTTGTGGGATATTCGTGAAATGTGTGGGATGGTATTCCAAAATCCTGACAACCAATTGGTAGCGACAATCGTCGAAGAGGACGTTGCTTTTGGTCCTGAAAATTTGGGAGTACCAAGAGAAGAACTTCGCAAGAGAGTAGATGAATGCCTTGAACTTGTGGGAATGAGTGAGTACAAGAGACACTCACCAGCGCTATTATCTGGAGGTCAAAAACAAAGAATTGCAATTGCTGGAATACTAGCGATGAATCCTAAGTGTTTGTTAATGGATGAGCCAACGGCAATGCTCGATCCTCAAGGAAGAAAAGACATATTAGATACTGTGTTAAAATTAAGAGAAATGGGCAAAACTATAATCCACATTACTCACTACATGGAAGAATGTGTAAATGCTGACAGAATAATCGTAATAAATGAGGGAGATGTAGTGCTTGAAGGAACGCCAAGGGAAGTTTTCTCAAATGTAGAACAAATGAAAGAAATAGGACTTGATGTTCCAGAGCCTACTGAAATCAGCTACCTTTTAAATAAATCAAATATAAATGTAAGATGTGATGTCCTTACTGTAGACGAACTCGTTGAAGCTTTGGGAGAATGTTAGGTGATAGATATGAAGATAGAATGCAAAAATTTAGAACATATTTATAACAAATCAAATCCGTTTGAAAAAGTTGCTCTCAAAGATATCAATTTAGAGATAAATCTTGGAGAATTTATTGGAATAATAGGACACACTGGAAGCGGTAAATCAACATTAGCACAACATTTGAATGGATTATTAGAACCGACAGATGGAGATGTATTAGTCGACGGAATATCAACAAAAACAAAAGTAAAAACAGATATAAGGAAAAATGTTGGACTAGTATTTCAATATCCAGAATATCAACTGTTTGAAGAAACTTGCTACAAAGACATTGAATTTGGTCCGAAAAATTTGGGGCTTACAGATGAAGAAATTAAAGAGCGTGTAGAGTGGGCTTGTGATGCCGTTGGATTAGATGTTGAACACATGAAAGAAAAATCACCATTTGAATTATCTGGCGGACAAAAAAGAAGGGTAGCAATTGCCGGTGTTTTGGCGATGAAACCAAAATTTTTAGTACTAGATGAACCGACTGCAGGGCTTGATCCATTGGGACGCGATATGATTTTAAATCAAATAAAACAACTTTTTGAGAGAGAAGACATGACAGTTATTTTGGTAAGTCATAGCATGGAAGATATCGCAAAACTTTGTAACAGAGTAATTGTTATCGACAAAAGTCAAATCTTTATGGACGATAAGCCGGAAGTTGTATTTAGCAAAGAAAAAGAGCTAAAGGAGATTGGACTTAGCATTCCACAATCTACACAAGTTGTGAGGAGATTGAAAGAAAAAGGATTAGATGTAAAAACGGATTGCTTGAATGTTGAACAAGCTTATGAAAGCATCAAAAAAGCTATGGAGGCAAAATCATGATAAAAGATATAACAATTGGTCAATATTTTGCAACTGATAGTATTATTCATAAGCTTGATCCAAGAGTCAAAGTAACATTTGTATTTTTATATATTATTGCGATATTTCTTATAAGTAAACTTTGGGTATACGCACCTGTATTGGTGTTCCTAATAGCTATAATCAAAATTTCAAAAATAAAACCAAATTTTGTATTCAAAGGAGTTAAACCACTTCTTCCAATTATCTTGTTGACATTCATACTTAACGTATTAATGACACCAGGTGAAGTTGTGTGGAAATGGAAAATATTTACTGTTACAAAAGCTGGATTGAATTTGGGATTTTTTATGGCATTTAGGTTGATATTTTTGGTTTTAGGAACAAGTTTATTGACATTGACAACATCACCAATTGAATTAACTGATGCTATGGAAAAAATGCTGCATCCATTTGCTAAATTTGGATTTCCTGCTCATCAATTTGCTATGATGATGACCATAGCTCTTAGATTTATTCCGACATTATTTGAAGAAACAGATAAAATAATGAAAGCTCAAATGGCTAGAGGAGCAGATTTTGAATCGGGAAATATAATCAAAAGAGCGAAAAATCTCGTACCACTTCTAGTTCCATTGTTTATAAATGCTTTGAAGATTGCAGGAGAACTTGCAGTTGCAATGGAAGCCAGATGTTATCGCGGTGGAGAAGGAAGGACAAGGCTTAACGAATTATCATATCAAAAACGAGATTTCATAGCTTATAGAGTTATTATATTATTATTCATTTTAATTATCGTGAGTAGAATAATATGAAAAATATCAAATTAACAGTTCAATATGATGGTTCAAAATTTTACGGATGGCAGAAGCTGAATGATTTGCCATCCGTACAATTAGAAATAGAAAAAGCAGTGACAAAAATGGTTAATCAACCAGTGAAAATCAATGGAGCTGGAAGAACTGATAAAGGAGTTCATGCAAAAGGTCAAGTGTGTAACTTCATTGTTGACACAGATATTTCCGCGAATCAATTTCTAATGGGAGTCAACCACTTCACGAGTGATTCAATTGTCATAGTGAAATCTGAAGAAGTGGATTTGGATTTTCATGCGAGATTTAGTGCGAAATCAAAAACATACAAATACATTTTATGTAACAAATACTATATGGAGCCTTGGTTTAATGATTATAAAGGTCACAGAAAATACTACTTAGATTTTGATTTGTTACTAAAATGCAGAGATATGCTAATTGGAAAACATGATTTCACATCATTCGTTAATGATTTGGAAGAAGATACCAATCCAATTAGAACTATTGATGAAATTACAATAGAAAAAATTGATGATGATTTTGTATTCACATTTAAGGCGGAAAGTTTTCTTAGAAATATGGTTAGAATTTTGGTTGGAAGCATGGTTGATGTAGCCAGAGGAAGAAAAAGCATAGAATGGCTTAAAAATGCTTTGGAAAATAAAGACAGACAATCTGCAGGTATCACGATTGAGCCTTGTGGATTGTATTTAATGGATATCGAATATTAAAAGGGGGAGTAAATGAAAAACTTTACCAGAAAACTCATCAGCGTAGTTATGATACTAATGATGATGTTTGTTTTCATTGACACCGAATCTTTTGCCGAAAAAGATACATTTGTAATCGGAATGGAGGCAAACTATGCGCCGTTTAACTGGTCTCAATCGACAGACGCAAATGGTGCTTATCCTATTGAAAATAGCAAAGGGGAATATGCAAACGGATACGATTTGCAAATAGCTAAGAAGATTGCCGATAGTTTGGGCAAGAAATTAGTTGTAGTAAAAATGGAATGGGACGGACTTGCACCAGCAGTTATGAGCGGAAAAGTTGATGCGATAATTGCAGGTATGAGCCCAACAAAAGAAAGAAAAGAACAAATTGATTTCTCAGATACTTATTATAGTTCTGATTTGGTAATCGTAACTAAAAAAGATAGTAAATACATCAATGCAAAATCATTAAATGATTTAAAGGGTTTTAAAATCACTGGTCAATTGAACACATTCCATTATTCAGTAATCGATCAAATTAAGGATTGTGACAAACTACCTGCAATAGAAAGTTTTCCATCAATGCTGTCTGCAGTTTTAGCAGAGAAGATAGACGGATATGTTTCAGAAAAACCACAAGCTTTGAGTGCAGAAGCATCTAATGCTGAGCTTTCATACATTGAATTTGAAAAAGGTTCAGGATTTGAAACATCAGCAGAAGATACTTCAATTGCAATCGGGGTGAAGAAAAATTCTGATTTGACCAAAAAAATCAACGAAGCTTTGAAAAAAATCAGTCCAGAAGAAAGAGATAAGTTGATGCAAGAAATGGTAAGATTGAACGTGGAAAAAGACCAACCACAAGGATTCTTATCAAAAGTAAAAAGCATATTCAATGAATATGGATCGCTTTTCTTAAAAGGTGCATTGATGACGTTGTTCATCGCCAGTGTATCGACAATTGTAGGATTTTTAATTGGCATATTGGTGGCAGTTATTAGAAATATGAAATTAGACAAAGATAAAAATAAGTTCACTTATTATCTTCACAAAGTCATTAATTTCATTTTAGCTTGTTATGTTGAAATATTCAGAGGGACACCAATGATGGTACAATCAATGTTGATTTATTTTGGAGCCAAATTATATCTTGGAATTGATATGGCGCCAATTAGTGCAGCTTTGTTCATTGTAAGTGTCAACACTGGAGCTTATTTGTCAGAAGTTGTACGTGGTGGAATTAATTCTGTCGATGTCGGACAAATGGAAGCTTGTAAGGCTTTGGGAATGACACACGGACAATCAATGATTAATGTAATCTTGCCACAAGCAATCAAAAACATCTTGCCTTCTATCGGAAATGAGTTTGTAATCAACATCAAAGATACATCAGTATTGAACGTAATCAGTGTTACAGAATTATTCTTCGTATCCAAATCAATTGCAGGATCAACTTATAATATATTTGAAACGTACGCAGTTACTTGCGTTATCTATTTCGTGTTGACATTCTCTTTGACAAGACTTTTATTATTTATTGAAAAGAAATCTAATAACAGAGAATACGTAATGGAAGCTACAACTGGAGGAATGTTCAATGGAAAATAAAATAATAGAGTTACAACATTTGAAAAAAAGTTACAACGGAGTAGAAGTTCTAAAAGATATCAACTTCACGATATCAAAAGGTGAAGTTCTATCTATTATAGGATCATCTGGTTCTGGTAAGTCTACTATGCTAAGATGTATTAATCTTCTAGAAAAACCAACTGGTGGAGATATTTTGTATCATGGAGAATCCATACTTTCTTCCAAATTTAATCAAAACAAATTCAGATCCAAAGTAGGTATGGTATTTCAACAATTTTATTTGTTTGAAAATATGAGTGTAATGGATAATTGCACTGTCGCTCAGATCAAAGTTTTGAAAAGAGACAAGGTATCGGCAGTTAAAGAAGCTAAGAAATATTTGGAACTTGTAGGAATGATCGACCATTCACACAAGAAACCAAGTATGCTATCAGGTGGACAAAAACAAAGAGTTGCCATTGCAAGAGCATTGTGCATGAATCCAGAAGTTTTATTGTTCGACGAACCAACATCTGCATTGGATCCTGAGATGGTTAACGACGTATTGCAAGTAATGTCAAAACTTGCAGAAACGGGGATGACGATGGTAGTCGTGACACATGAGATGCAATTCGCTAGAGATGTGTCCACAAGAGTTTGTTTCATGAATGAAGGCTACATCATTGAAGATACAGATCCAAAAACAATGTTCACAAATCCAAAACACGAAAGAGTTAAAGAATTCTTGAAAAATTACTTGAATAACTAAAACAAACGCCCTTTATCATACGATAAAGGGCGTTAATTTTATCTGATATTTCTAATGTAATTGTGAATTACATAGTTGTTGTTATATTTGCTGTATAAATTATAAGGACTGTAGATTGAATTGATTTGAAGTTTATCTGAACTACCAAATGAAACCTTGAAATCAAATGAAGTGTTTGGATTTGATTCACACCAAGCTTTTGCTGTGAAATCTGTTGGTGATGTCGCAGTTTGTTGTTTTATAAACATTGTTGCGACACCATTTGAATCAGTCGTTTTTGTAATTGTTTGGTCAAATCCTTTTTGATTTCTAATTCTAATATTTAATTTTAAATTAGCAATTTTCTTGTCGTTTTCATCTGTAGCAAATATTTTAATGTTCGCTGTATCATTAAGATTGTATGACTTTTTGTCTGTTTCGAACTTCAACTTAACAGTTTGTTTTGTTTCAGGTTTGTTTTCTGATTCTGTAACAATGAGAGTTTTGTTTGCTGAAGAATTTTTGTATCCGGTTTTTGAAACTGTGGCTTCAATGTAGTATCTTCCTTTAGCTTTTGGTCTGAATGTGTAGTAACAATTACCGTAGCTATCAGTCTTAAATCTTTTTTCTTGTTTATTGTCATTCTCATCAGTGATGCTTAATACTACATCAGCACCTGAAATTCTTCTTGTATTAGTCTTGCAAGTTACAGTTATCATAGAATTTTGATTCAATTTGATTTCTGTACTGTCCAAATCAACTTTAGTATCAAAAGTTGCTCTGTTATCTTTCACTTCAAAACTTACATTATCTTCGTTGGTATTTCCTTTTGAATCTGTCGCTGTAATATTTACATTATAAGTTCCAGCTTCATCTAATTCGTCAGCTTTTAAATATAGTATAGATTGTCCACGATAGTTTGTAGTCAATTCTTTTTCTATTAATTTCTTAGATGGTTTGTTAATCGTAAATTTAACTTTTGCATCTTTAATGTTTCGTTTGCTTGAATCTGTAACTATAGCGGAAATATTATTAGTATTACCAATAGAAATTGAATTTCTGTAGACATTGGATTTAATATTTACTGCCATCTTGCTTTCTGGACTGTCACCTTCTACATAAATTACAGCAAAGTTTGAAACGTTTGAACCGTCTTTTGATTTGGCGAATATTTTAACTTTACCTGGATTGTTGCACACAACCATAGCGTTATCTACCGATGCGATGTTTTCATCAGAACTTTCCCAAGTTATATCGCGATTTTTGGCATTTGCAGGTAATATTCTAGTATCAATTCTAAATTTGTCGCCGACTTTTGCTTTTTTATATGAAGGATACATAATAATACTTTGAACTTTGACATCCTTGTCAACACTGTCGTCAATATTTGGCTTTTCATTTTCTAGTACGTTAACC
>NZ_JAGYZD010000064.1 GCF_018371055.1 Finegoldia magna
TTTGAATGGAGTGAAAACCAGCGCCTTGAGACGCTGGTTGGTATCACTCGGGCTTATAGCCCTTGAACAAACCACCCGTTTTACGGGTGGTCATGATTTGCATATAATGTAATAATATTGTAACAAATACACACCTTTCATTTATGTTATAATTTTAGGTGGAAGGTGTTTTATGAAAATATTAATAACTACAGATACATACAGACCGACAATAAATGGAGTTGTAACATCTATTGAATCTTTAAAAAAAGCTTTAGATAGATTGGGACACGATGTTAGGATTTTAACTTTTTCAGATAGTTTTAATTCAAAACAAGAAGACGACATTTATTATATGGGTTCTTTAGGAGCTGGAAAATTCTATCCGGACGCCAGAATGAATAAGTTATTTTATAATAGATTTTACGAAGATATAATGGATTGGAATCCAGATATAGTTCATTCACAAACAGAATTCACTATGTTTATCCAAGCAAAAAAAATTGCGAAGGATCTGGATATTCCTCTGTTGCATACGTACCACACTGTTTATGAAGATTACACGCATTATTTTTCTTTAAATAAAAAAATTGGCAAGGAACTTGCAAAACAATTTACGAAACAAATTATAAAAATGACTGACGGTGTAGTAGTTCCAACTAATAAAATATATAATTTGCTAACAGAATACAATATACATGAAGATATATATGTAGCACCAACTGGAATTAATGTTAAAAAGTTATCTGAATGTGACGATTTTGATATACGAAGTGGCTATAAAATTCCTGAAGATAAGCATATAGTATTATTTCTTGGAAGAATTGGTAAAGAAAAAAATATCACCGAAATTCTTCAGTATCTTGAAAACATTGATAGAGATGATATTGTGTTTATTATTGCAGGTGCAGGACCATTTCTTTCAGAATTAAAAGACATTTGCTCAAATTCAAAAATAAGAGATAGATTGATATTTACAGGAATGATTGATTCTTCAAAAGTAGGAAACTTCTACTCACAATCAGATGTATTCGTATCAGCTTCGACATCTGAAACTCAAGGACTGACATTTATTGAATCAATGGCATGTTCAACACCAATTATTTGCCGACATGATGACTGCTTAGATGGTGTTTTGATTGATGGTAAAACAGGTTATGGTTACGATACTGAAGAAGAATTTATCGAATATATAAATCAAATTTTGGACAATGAAAAACTTAGAGATGAAATGGGTAAAAATTGCAAACAATTAGTAGATGAAAACTATACAGAAGATTCATTTGCAAATAAAATTGAACAGATATATAAAAAGGTAATTGAAGATCATGCAAAATCTGTTAAATAAAATACTTGAAGCTGACAACAGAAAATTTCAAATTATTATCCATGTGCTAAATGCAATTGGAATATTAGTAAGTATTTGCGTTATGATTTATGCATGGAAAACTGGAATACTTAAAGATATCGATAAGTTTCAAGATTTCATGAATCAGTTTGGCAAATCAGCTGCTCTGATATTCATTTTATTTCAGATAATGCAAGTAATTATCCCGATAATCCCCGGTGGAATTACTTGCCTGGGTGGAGTAATTTTATTTGGATCTTGGATGGGATTTGTCTACAACTATGTAAGTATTTGTATAGGTTCAATAATTGTGTTTTTTATTGGCAGAAAATACGGTACTCCGTTGATAGTTGCGATTTTTGGAGAAAAAGCATATAACAAATACATCAAAATTCTTACCAAAAAGAATAGGTTTGACAATGTATTTGCAGCTTTGATATTTTTTCCGATTGCGCCAGATGATATGTTATGCTACATTGCGGGAACAACAAAAATGAAATTCAAAAAGTATTTCTGGATAATTATATTAGGAAAGCCTATGTCCATAGCGCTTTATTCATTGGGACTAGAAGTATTATTTAAGAAACTGATATTAAGGATTTAATAATAGATGAAAATTTTGATATACAAAGGTGATTATGATTTAGTAAAGCAAAGCGGTGTTGGTCAAGCAATTGAACACCAGGAAAAAGCTTTGAAACTAAATAATATTGACTACACAACAGACGAAAATGACGATTATGATATTGTTCATATAAACACAATAATGCCAAAATCAAAAAGTTTCGGTCGAAAAGCAAAGAAGCAAGGGAAGAAAGTTATTTATTATGGACATTCTACTATGGAAGATTTTAGAAATTCTTTTCGTGGAGCAAATTTATTGAGCGGACTTTTTAAAAAATGGATTATTAGTTGCTACAACATTGGAGATATTATTATAACTCCGTCACAATATTCGAAAAACATACTCGAAGGATATGGGATTAATAAGAAAATATACAGCTTATCAAATGGAATAGATCTTGACAAATTTAAAGACGACAAAGATAGCAGAAAGAGATTTCGAAATAAGTATAATTTGAAAGATGATGATAAAGTTATAATTTCTGTTGGGCATTTGATGAAGAGAAAAGGACTAGATGATTTTATAGAAGTTGCTAGAAAGCTTCCGCAATACAAATTTATTTGGTTTGGGTACACTAATCCAAAACTATTGACTACTCATATTAAAAAAGCCATAAAAAACAAACCGAATAATGTAACTATGGCAGGATATGTTGATCAAAAGGAACTGGTAGACTGTTATCATGGAAGTGATTTGTTTCTATTTATGACTAGAGAAGAAACAGAAGGAATTGTACTATTAGAGGCTTTTGCATCTAAAATAAAAGTTTTGGTAAGAGACATTAAAATTTACGAAGATATGTTTACTGATGGTAAAGAAGTTATCAAAGCAAAAACCAATGATGAGTTTAAAAATAAAATTATTAATATAATAAATGGCAAATATTCTACTGTTGAAGAAGCGTATAGATATGTTAAAGAACGAAGTGTTCAGAGAATTGGAGAAAAAATGAAAAATATATATTTAAAACTAGACAATGCTTAATGTTTAATGATATCTTAATCTCGCAAAAATATATTATTAATAAATGTTTTGTTTAATATTTACATTTATTTACAAAAGACTTTTTTAGATGTATAATTATATATATAAAACACAAGGTGGTGAGGTTATGCAAATTACAGATGTTAGAGTTAAAATATTAAATATTGATAACAGATTAAAAGCTATCGCTTCTGTTACTTTTGATGATGAAATAGTAATTCATGACATCAAAGTTATTGAAGGTGAAGATGGTTTATTCTTGGCTATGCCTAGTAGAAAAATCGGTAATGATAAATATCGTGACATAGCTCATCCAATTAGTTCTCCAGCCAGAGAAAAAATTGAAGTAGCAGTTATCAATAAATACAACGAAGAATTTGAAAAGCAATCTTCTGATGAAACTGAGCCAGTGACTGAAGAAAATATAGAAACTGCAGAAAATGAATAGTACAAAAAGCATCTATCAAGGTGCTTTTTTTAGTGCGGCAAAAGCAGATAAAAAAATATTTTACATATTTCGTATGTTTGATATAATAATAGAATATGGTTAATTTTGAATAAAGGAGAATTTTATGGAATTACAAGTACCGAAAGGATACAAGTCCTCTTTGGATTTATTAGAAACACAAAAAGCAATTAAAATTATCAAAGATTTTTTTCAATATAGGTTGTCAGAAACTTTAAATTTGACTAGAGTTTCGGCGCCGTTATTTGTTAGAGCTAATACTGGAATTAACGATAACTTAAATGGTATCGAAAAACCTGTAGGTTTTGAATTCTTGGAAGATGGTTCGATGAGTAGGTTGGAAATCGTCCAATCACTTGCAAAATGGAAGAGAATTGCATTGAAAAATTATGAGATTCCAGTTGGTGAAGGAATTTATACAGATATGAATGCCATCAGACCATCAGAAATTTGTGACAACACGCATTCATTGTATGTGGATCAATGGGATTGGGAAAAAGTAATTTCTAAAGAAGACAGAAACGTTGAATTTTTAAAGGATACTGTAAGAAATATATATCAATGTTTTTTGGACACACAAACAATGTTGGTTAATTCTTATGATGATTATGAAAAAATACTTAGAGATGAAATTACTTTTGTAACTACTGATGAATTAGAAGAAATGTATCCAGATAATACTCCAGATGAAAGAGAAAATTTGATTACAAAAAAATATGGATCAGTGTTTTTGATTGGAATTGGTGATGCATTAAAATCAGGAAAATCTCATTCCGACAGATCTCCAGATTATGATGACTGGAGTTTAAATGGAGATATTTTAGTTTATAATCCTGTTTTAGACAATTGCCTTGAATTAAGCTCTATGGGAATTAGAGTAGATAAAGATAGATTGATATATCAATTAGACAAAAAACAAAATAATGATAGAAAAAACTTGGAATATCATCAAATGCTACTTAATGATTTACTTCCTCAATCTATAGGTGGAGGTATTGGTCAATCTAGAATTTGTATGTTCTTCTTACAAAAAGCTCATATTGGAGAAGTTCAATCATCAATTTGGCCTAAAAATATGTTAGAAGAATGTGATAAATTGGGAATTAAATTATTATAATCGTATTTTACAAAGAGTTATTTATTTGAATAAATAAGTAACTCTTTTTTGTAAAATGTTCAATAATTTGTTTTACTTTTAAATTCTTTTGTAGTATGATTTGTTTATGAAACATTTAAAAAAATATTTAGAAGACAATCCGCCATTGGTGTTGATTCTAAGTTTCCTTTTTTTGATTATAGTAGGATCATTATTATTGTCATTACCTATAAGTCAAAATGCAACAAAAGTTCCATACATTGATTGTTTGTTTACAGCAACATCTGCCGTATGTGTAACAGGTCTTGTTACAGTTGCAACATATAGCGCTTGGAGCGTTTTGGGGAAATTAATTATTATCATTTTAATCCAAATGGGCGGACTAGGTTTTATGACATTTGCAACCTTAATTGCACTTGTCATGGGAAGAAGAATTACTTTAAAAGATAGATTAATTATTAAAGAACAAACAAATAGTATTGATATGCAAGGAATGGTAAAACTAATTAGATATATACTGATATCTACTTTTTCCATTGAAACAATTGGTGCTTTTTTACTGATGACGAAATTTATACCAATGTATGGTTTCAAAGGAATTTTTTATAGTTTCTTCCATTCAATTTCAGCTTTTTGTAATGCGGGATTTGATATTCTGGGACCAAATTCTTTAATTGATATAAATACTAACTTTTTTATTTTGTTAGTAATTGGACTTTTAATAGTAATAGGTGGTATTGGTTTTAATGTAATACTTGATGTGTTGCACAATGGTTTTGATTTTAAGAAATATTCATTACATTCAAAAATTGTACTTACAACAACTGTGTTGATGTTATCTATAACATCAGTTTTAATTTTAGCAATGGAATTTTTGAATCCAGAAACAATCGGTAATTTAAGCTTGGCAGACAAGATATCTAATTCGGTTTTTCAAGCTGTGACTTTAAGGACAGCTGGTTTTGCATCAATTGATCAATCAAAATTATTGGACAGTTCAAGTGTTTTGTCTATATTGAATATGTTTATTGGTGGATCTCCAGCAGGTACTGCAGGAGGTATTAAAACGACAACATTTGCACTGTTAATTATTGTGGCATTGAGCGAAATCAAAGGTCAAGAAGATGTGGAAGTATTCAACCGTAGAATTAGATTTTCACAAGTAAAAAAAGCTTTAGCTATCATTACTTTATCAATGGTTTGGGTAATTTTTGTTACATTTGCAATTTTAGTTATAGATAAAGCAAAATATTTAGATGTAGTTTACGAAGTAGTAAGCGCATTTGGTACAGTTGGTTTAACAAGAAGTTTAACACCAACTTTAAATATTATTTCAAAGATTTTGATAATTTCCACTATGTATATAGGTAGAGTAGGATCATTAACTATTTTATTTGCGTTGTCTAATACAAAGAACAAGAAAGCTTACAAAGAAGCTCATGAAAATATTATAATAGGTTAGGTTTTAATTATGAAACAATTTGTAGTAGTTGGCTGTGGTAGATTTGGTAGAGCATGTGCTATTGAATTATCCAATACAGGCCACGAAGTATTATTAATAGATAATAATGAAGATACTGTAGATGAAATGAGTCGTATTGTTACTCACGCAGTGTATATTGAACATTTGACAGAAAATTCATTGAGTTCAGTTGGTGTTGGGAATTTCGATGTGGCAATAGTTGCAATATCTTCGAATTTTGAAGCATCGATTCTATCTACTGTAGTTTGTAAAAAATTAGGCGTTAAGAAGGTAATCACAAAGGCTAAGGATACTCTTCACGGCAATATTTTGCTCAAAGTAGGGGCAGATAGGGCAATCATTCCAGAAAATGATTCAGCAGTAAGACTTGCTAAGAGTTTGATAAGTGATCAAATTTTTGACTATATTGAATTTACAGATGATTATTCAATTGCAGAGATTACTCCAAAAAAAGAATGGATAGGAAAGAACTTCATAGATATCGGAATTAGAAGTAAATACGGTATTAACGTTGTTGCTGTTAAGAATAATGGAGAAATGAATATCAACCCTTCACCAGAATATACAGTAAAGTTTGAAGATTACTTGATAGTAATTGGATCAAATAAAGATTTGGAGAAAATTACTGAAACAGGTGATAAAGATGATAACCTCTACTTCAAATAAAATATACAAGCACGTAAAATCACTTTATAAGAAGAAATATAGATATAAAACTAACGAGTTTGTAATAGAAGGTTATAAGCTTTATGAAGAAGCGATTAAATCAAATTTAAATATCAAACAAATAATACTCAGAGAAGGGGAAGATTTGATTGATGGCTGTGTTTTTTTTGATTCAAAAACTTTCAACAGTCTCAGCGAAATGAATAATCCTGAAGGTATAATTTGTGTAGTTGATTTTATTGAAAAAAAACATAATAATACAGATAAAATACTTTTTTTGGAATGCATTAACGATCCAGGGAATTTGGGTACAATAATCAGAAGTGCTGAAGCTTTTGGTTATAATAAAATTATTTTATCTGACAATAGTTGCGATATTTATAATTTGAAAACTATTAGAAGCGCTATGGGTAGCTTATTTAGAATAAATATTTCATATGAAAGCATACATGTGCTAGAAAATTATAAATCAAATGGATTCAAAATTTACGAGACATCATTGGAGAAGAATTCTAAAAGTATTCTAGAAATTAAAGACAAAGAAAAACATGTTCTAATAATTGGAAATGAAGCAAATGGAATTAGTGATGAAATTAAAAAATACGCTGATGAATTTTTGATAATTCCTATGGATAATGTTACAGAATCTTTAAATGCTTCAATAGCTGCAAGTTTGAGTATGTTTTACCTATCAAAATTGACAAATTAGTAGTTATATTATACAATAATTAAAAATGTTGAAGAAGAAAATACAAAACTAGATACACAGAGAGATATGGGTTGGTGTGACATATTTATCGAATTTTGTTGGTTCGCTTTGAAGTTGCTGATATAGCCGTATAGAGTGCGTTAAACTTACGAGTGATGTTATCATAAATTGGGTGGTACCGCGGAAATACAATCTTTCGTCCCATAGGGGATGAGGGATTTTTTTATTGTTTAAGGAGAAAATAATGAAAGAAGAAATTTTAAAAATTAAAGAAGAAACTGTCGGTTTAATCGATAATGCCAGTGATTTAAAATCTTTAGAAGATATTAGAGTAAAAGTCCTTGGAAAAAAAGGTGATTTGACACTTGTTCTAAGAAATATGGGTAAACTTTCTAAAGAAGAAAGACCGATTATGGGACAATTAGCAAATGAAGTTAGATCTGAAATTGAAGAATTATTGTCCAATAAATTTGAACAATTAAAACAAGAACAAAAAAAGATAAAATTAAAAGAAGAAGAAATAGATGTAACTGCAAATAGAGGTGTCAGAGAAATCTCTCACAGACATCCACTTAATGAAACAATAATCCAATTGGAAAATTTATTCCAAACAAT
>NZ_JAGYZD010000360.1 GCF_018371055.1 Finegoldia magna
TTTTGCTGCCTTTATTGTGTATGTTATTATGGTTTGTGCTGCTTGACCTGCTTCTTTGCTTATTTCTTCGTTTATCATGTTTTCTCTCCTTTGTTTGAATTAAAAAAGGGAAGTATAGGCTTTAATTTTTCTATACTTCCCTTTGATTGTTTTTATTTTATTTTTCTCGGTGGTGGAATGCTTTATTTTGATGTTTTTATGGCTTTCTTAGGTATTTGTACCTTTTATTGTTTTTCTGCTCTTATCTTATAGGATAAGCTGTTATAACATGATCTTTATTATTTCTACTCATTTTCAGGTAAACCCCAAAAATCATAATCAGCTTTAATAATCTTATCCTTAAAAATCGTAATATAATATGAATGGAAATTATTGCTAAGTTCTTCTAATAATTTTTCCTTACTTTTTTCGATGTTACCATCAAAATCTAAAAATCCATACTCTAGATTGTCCATTGACTGAACTGTTTCAATAATTTTTTTGTAGATATAATCATTTTCCTGAATGTCGTTACCTATATAAGGTAAATTAATATATAATTCAAATGCAAGAGACTTATCAAATTTAAAAATAGATATAGACACTCCATTTTTATCACAATTAATTATCTCATAATCTTCAGAAAAATCTTTATCCAAAATATATGACTCCAATTTTATTTCTTTTTCATTGCCTATTTCATCATATATATAAAAAATCTCCTTATTATATCCAAATATTCTTAATATTTTATTAATTGATTCTAATAAGTCACTATTTTTAGAATCTTGATGTAGTAAAATTCCTATTGTCCCCATAGTTTCCATTATTTTATCCTCAAATTCTTTTTCTAAAGCAATGCAAAATATCATGGCTAACTTGATAGCTGGGTTAAATTAATCGATTTCAGTTGAGCTAATTGTATTTAATTAACCCCCACTTCATCAGCTAACTATTGTTGTGAATAACCTTTTTCTTCTCTTATTTTGCTTTTCCACCTTTAGTAGTTTATGTGTGTTCTTTTGTCTGATAGATAGTTTTTCATGTTGGAATATATTATCTGTATTTCTTCGTTGTTCATTGCTTTTATTTCTTCTGTGCTTTTATATGTTTTGTATGTTCCATCTTGATCTGCTTTTATGAGTTCATCTATTAGCTCTTGCCTTTTATTCATCTCTATTACCTCCTA
>NZ_JAGYZD010000065.1 GCF_018371055.1 Finegoldia magna
GGAATATATTTATGGATACAAGCAGTAATAGTTCAGAAAATAAATAAAAAAGTTACAGAAAAAAAGTTGATAACAACAGGAGTATACAGCATAGTAAGAAATCCTGTTTATTCAGCATTTATATTTATATTCACAGTTCTACTTTTATTTACAGCAAACTATATTTTATTAATACTTCCATTTGTATTTTGGGCTTTTTTAACAATATTAATGAAAAATACAGAAGAAAAATGGTTAAAAAATGAATTTGGAGAAGAATATGAAATATATTTAAAACAAGTAAATCGAGTAATACCACGGATCAGAAGAAAATAAAATTAGTCTTATGCAAGCATCTACTGTTGTAGGTGCTTTTTTATGGATAATTTTAGGAAGAGGTAGTAAATACAGAAAAATATAAAGCTGAATCGTCAAATACATGAATGAAAACACGTCAAATACATGAATGAAAACACGTCAAATACATGAATAAAAAATGGACAAATACTTGAATAATTGATAAATTAGAGGCAGTTAAGAGCTTTGTCAATAGAGAAGAAGACGTGATTATACCAGTTACAAAACGCGAAGGCACATACGCGTCACTAGATGGACACACACGCCTCTACATTGCATATAGCCTTGGATTCAAGTACGCATACGCCTATCTTAGTGAAACCTTCTGTGGATTTGACTATTTCTTTTATGAAGCAAGAAAAAGAAATATATTTACAGCAAAAGACTTGACCTTGCTAACACATGATGATTATACAGTTAAGTGGGATAAGTTTTGCGATGAGTATTATATGAGTATAGAGTGTGAATAGACGAGTGTATTGTTCTGGTAAAATAGTAAATAATATTAAGATAAACTAGTAAAATTCTGGACTGACCCAAAAAGTTGGATCTAAAACCAACTTAGAGAGGTCAGTTTTTTCATGAGTAAATATAGTATAGAATTTAAGATGAAAATAGTACAATAATACTTAAATAAAGAAGGAAGATATAAATATTTAACTGATAAATATGGACTCAATGATTATTCAATAGTCAAAAGGTGAGTTACTTTATTTAAATCACAAAGACATGAAGGGTTAAAAGGTTTTAGAAAAAATAATAGTTACTCTTTCTAATTTAAGCAAAATATAGTAAAGTTATATTTAACAGGATAAATGTCCTATCAGCACTTGCTAATCAATTTAAAATCAATAATCCATCTCCTATTGTTAGAAGGCAACTGATTTTAGAAGTTAAGGCTAGATGGGCTTAAACCAAAAAAGAAAGCAAGGCCTTCAAGTATGAATAAAGGTTTCAAATCTTTATATATACAAATTCCGCTGGAAAAATAAAAACTGACAAAGAAAAATCTACAGAAAATATAGACGGAGTTATTGCTATGGTGAGCAATAAGGTGTGAAATGGACAAGTCAATCTGTTTATGATGACAGGGGATTGATTGTTTTTATGGGTATAAATTATTAAGTAGTATTAGGAGGTACAGACAAATGAACAATAGATATAGTCTTACAAATAACTAAGAGAGGAAATGAAATCCTCTCAAAAAAATAGGAGGATTTATGATATATCTAAAAAACTTGATAAAAACCATATCTGATAAAAAACTATTTGAAATTAATAGTTTATCAATTAACGAAAATGACAAGATTGCTTTAATAGGCGAAAATGGAACGGGAAAGACTACTCTTTTGAAAATAATATTAGGGATGGATACAGATTATACTGGGTATGTAAGAGCGGATAGAAAGCTTGGATACTTATTAAATTATGATGCTAAAGTTAACAAGTTTTCTGATGAAATCTATTCCAAATCACAGCTAAATGTTGATGATAAATACAGTCCTGGTGAGATACAAAGATTAAAACTAACAGATTTATTATCGGATAGTTTTAATTTTATATTAATAGATGAGCCCACATCTCACTTAGACATAAAGCAAAAAGAAGAACTTATAGAAAAGCTAAATTCAAGAAAAACAGGATACCTTATAATTTCGCATGATCGTGATTTCATAAATAGAACTTGCAAAAAGATTCTAGAGTTAAAGGATGAAAAAATTGAAGAATATAATGGAGATTACAATTTCTATCTTGAAGAAAGAGAAAAAAGACAAAAGTTTCAAGATAAAGAGTATTCGAATTTTATAAAAGAAAAAAGACGACTAGAAAATCTAGCAAGTAATATAAAGGAACAATCATCAAAAGTAAGAACCACGCCTAAAAGGATGGGGAATTCAGAAGCAAGACTTCATAAGATGGGTGGTCAAGAAAACAAGAAAAAATTAGATAAGCAAGTAAAAGCTGTAGAATCTAGGATTAATCAACTAGAAGTAAAGGAAAAACCTAAAGAAGAAACAGAAATACAACTATCTACTCCAGATAATAAAAGAATTCATTCTAAAATTTTAATAAGAGCGGAAAATATAAGTAAAGATTTTGGAAATAGAACGTTATTTAGAGATTCAAACTTCTTGATTAAAAACAACTCTAAAATAGCTCTTTTAGGGTCAAACGGAAGTGGGAAAACTACCATTCTAAAGATGATACTTAATAAAGAAAATATATGGGTGTATCCAAATCTTAAGATAGGCTATTTTAGTCAAATGAGTGATATTCTAGAAGAAAATTCCAGCATCTTAAAAAATGTATCAAATACGTCTATATATGATGAAACAATGACAAGGATTGTTCTTGCAAGACTAGGGTTTAAGACTAACGATGTATATAAGAGCATAAATGTTCTAAGTGATGGAGAAAAATCCAAGGTTAAATTGGCTAAAATATTAACATCTGATTTTAACTATCTTATATTTGATGAACCGACAAATTTTTTAGATATAGGAACAATAGAAAGTTTAGAAAATCTATTAAAGTCTTATGATAGACCTTTTATATTTGTCACTCATGATGAGGATTTTATCAACAATTTAGCTAGTAGTCTTTTAATAATCAAAGATAAAAAAATCATTCAGTTTAATGGTAATTTAAGAGAATATAAGACCAGACAAAAAGGTTACAATAAAAATATTGATAAAGATGAATTATTGCTTGATTTTAGAATATCCTCAATAAGTTCAAGACTTTCTATGGATATATCGAAAGATCAAAGAGAAAAATTAGAAGAAGAATATAAAGAACTAATATCGAAGAGAAACAGCAATTAAATCTTATGCTTATAGCATATACATTTGTAGGTGCTTTTTTCATGCAATTTAATATTGAAATTCATATATAAATGTCGCATAAAGGGTTTTAAATTATTATTGTTAGGGTTTACCAAACTTTCGTGTTATATTTTAATACCAATTTTCCAAAGTTAATTCTATGTAAATTATGATATTTTATTGAGTTATAAAGGATTTCAAAGAATAAAATATGTTATAATAACGCAAAGGAAAAAATGTTTTGTATACTATAAAATATCAATAATGTTAAAAGCTGAAATGTGTTTGGAGGAACGATGGATAATAGAATTGAAATATTTAGTGGAAAATTTAATAATATAAAAATAAGTTTAATGGGTATTTTTATGACAATTATGTCAGCTGTTATAATACTCATTGGATTTTGTTCAGGGAGTATTTTGTATAAGATATTTACATTGATTTTTGGTGCATTTGGAGTATTATTTTTTGGAGCAGCAACATTGCTTTGTATTAAAAATATTTTTGTGAGAAAACCAATTTTAATTATTGATAACGAAGGATTTTACGACAATTCAAGTATAGCATCTTTGAAAAATTCTTTGATAAGTTGGGACTCAGTTAGTAAGATAAAAAATATGCCTATGATGGGTCAAGGAATGGTATCAATATTTATGAAAGACCAGGAAGCATATTTGGATAAGTTACCAATATTTAAAAGGTTAATAACTAAAATGAACCTTGCTTTGGGATATGGAGAGATAACAATTAATATGAATCAGATTCAGAATATGAATGGTGAAGAGCTTACTCAAACTATGAACGAATATCGTAAGAATAATCGTAAATACAAATCTTGATTTATTGATAGGAAAGAAAATTCTTGTGTATTTATATTCAAGATAATAAAATAAATTAATCAAATATCCGATTAGTCTTATGTAAGTATGACTTTGTCGGATATTTTTATGTAGTAAACATCAGAACGTTTATCAAAAGTAGGACTGTTTTTGTGAAATTATAATGAAATTTTGCGGTAATAATGCTAGATTGATATGAAAATAAAATTATAGTTTGATTGCAGAAGTACTTAAAACATTTATATTTGTAGGTATTTTTTTATGTAAAATTAAGAAATTATGCATAATTTATTATTTTTCGATTTCGAAAAACTATTTAAGGTTAACAAAAATGGCTTATTCAAAATAGTTATTGGGTATAATTATGTAAGGAGGAATTTATGGATATTTTTTTAGTGGCGGTTAGATTAATATTAGCTGCGATACTTGGAGCTGTAATTGGAATAGAGAGAGAAATCAAGAATAGGGCTGCGGGTTTTAGAACTCATATTATTGTAAGTGTTGGGGCGTGTTTGATTATGCTTATTGGAATTGACGGTATTGGTAAGTCTTCATCTGACACTGCCAGGGACACTGCGAGGATTGCAGGACAAGTTATAAGTGGAATTGGGTTTTTGGGAGCTGGTACTATTCTTCAAAAAAGAATGGCGTATCAGGTCTTACTACAGCTGCAACTTTGTGGTTATCAGGAGCAATTTCGGATATTACGAGGGAGCAATCATCGCTACTGTGATATGCTTAATAACCTTAATTTCATTGAAAGGAATTAGTGATTTGGTTAATAAGAAAACTACAAAATCATATTCAATGATTTTCGATACTTATAATTTTAATCAGGAAAGTTTTTATGAATTTACTTCTAAACAAGGAGTTGAAGTGAGAAAACTAGACATTATTGACGAGGATATGGATGACAAATCAATGATTGAGGTGACTTTTTCTTTTAATAAAAATTATGATATTGACGGATTTTTCAAAAAATTAAAGTCAGAATATAGTTTGCAATCGCTAAAATCTGTTGATGATGAGGAATAGATATTATGAATAGAATTAAAAAACTTTTCCCGTATTTAATGGTCAATGTAATCTGTTTTTATTTGTTGCCATTACTAATGAAAGATACGGGTAGTGGAATGTTTATTTTATTATTTGTAATTCCTGTTATAACTTTTGTGAATGCTATAATGTGTGGCAGGAAGAATTCTTTTGACATTCTTTACCCTCTTTTAGTTATGGCGATTTTCGTGCCTTACGTACTTATTTATATGGATGAAAGTGCCACAATTTATATATTTATTTACGGCGCGATTTCGTTGATGGGATGCTTTGTGGGTAGCAGATTGAGATAAGAGTGGGGAAAATTATGAACTGGATTAATGGGTTCGAGGTTGTATGCTATTTTATCGATTTTTCTTATGATTATGACGTTGGCTTTTAGTTTTATCGATGTTGATTTGTAATATTTTATCATAAAATCAAATACAAAATTTACAAAACAATAATATGATATTTACAAGAAAAAGATAATAGAGAAGTAGAATATAATTATGAAAATATCAATAGTAATATTTTCGCTTGTAAAATAAAGAATAGTTTGATTTGAGCAACATACATTTCGGGAAATAACTGTTCGAAAAACGGAGAAAATAATGGAAAATAGAGCAAATATTCCTATTCTAAGAAAAATTATATTCGGTATTGTCGTTTCGATACTGCTATTGGCAACTATAGCGAGCATCTTTTTGATAGTAAATCATTCCGCAGGTTTTTTCGTTGAAGGAATGATGGGATTTGTCTGCGAAATTGTTTTTCGCGTTTTTTTCATCATTTTATTTTTCTTAGTATTGTTAATGAGTCATTTCATCAAAAAAAAAGAACATCTACAATTATTTGGCGGATTTGTGCAATTTGTTACGTTATTGGATCTTTTTATGCAATGAAAGCTCCGATTGAGGATTTATCATATATTCATTCACCATCTAATATTAAACTTAAATATGTGACTTTTGAAGAAGACAATAATTACGAATTTTCAACATTCTACAAACTTACTGGCTACACACAAAATGACGAGATCGAAATATTTGATTTGAATTGGCAAACCTACGAAAATGAAAAACAAAAATGGGATGACAATGGAAATGTATCGGCAGATATTACATTTCTTCCTCATACAAATGTTTTAATGAAGCTAAATACGCACGATCAACAATCATCAAAGGATAAATAAAATTTGTGAAGCATCTACAATGTAGGTGCTTTTATTGTGGCTAAAATTACCATTTGAAACACAAATTGGGTATAAATAATACAACGAAAGTATATAGGAGTTTATTATGAAAAAATCGATAGTATCTAGAACTATTAAAACTGCATTGGCTTCACTTTTGGCGATAATTGTCTCGCAAGAGTTATCTCTTGAATTTGCAGCTGCGGCGGGAATTATTGCGATATTAAATGTGTTTGATACGAGAAAAGCTACGATAGAAGGTGGATTGAAGAGGACTTTGTCCGCAATAATTGCTCTTTTAATCGGAGGATTTTTATTTGAAAAAATAGGATACAAAACTTGGGTTTTCGGATTGTATTTGCTTTTATTTGTGCCTGTGTTTTTTTTATTGAAGATAGAACTGGGACTTGGTCCTTCAAGTGTAATCGTGACTCATTTATTAGCTTTCGGAAAAATTGATGCATCGATTATTTTGAATGAAATGGCTCTTGTGTTTATAGGGACGGGATTTGCGATGTTGACCAATTTCTACGCTCCTACTAGACAAGACAAATTAAACAGGTTGATCGAAAGCATCGATGACGATATGAAGTTTATATTGAATTTGTTCGGGGAATCTCTTGTTCAAAACTTGGATGTGAAGTTGTATGAGGACAAGATTTCAGAGCTTGAAGCAGACATCGACAGGGCGATAGATATTGCGATTATTGAGAATGACAATTTGATTGAAAACAGCAGGGATTTACTTCGTGATTTGCGTTTGAGAGAAAGGGAGATGGATTTGTTGCAAGAAATGTATGATGATTTGAGGACGATTCCGCCGGAATATTCAGACGGCAAATATATTTCTGATATTTTAATTCAAGCATCCCAAAATTTAACTAAACGTGAGGACATGATTAAATTGAAAGAGAGAATTGATTTTCTCAAAAATCATTACCACATGATGAAGCTTCCAGATACCCACGAGGAATTTGCAATTCGTTCGGCGATTTTTCAAGTGTTTCGAAGTCTGGATCAATTTATAGCTATTAGCAATCAAATTACGAAAAGACCAAATAATAAAATTAGGATAAAAACAAGAGGGTGATTATATGTGTGAAGAAAAAAATGAAGAACTGATTTTCAAAGAAAAACTTGACGAAACTGTGGAAAGTTTCGGCAAGGGTAGCCAAGAGGGAGCCAAGGTTATGATTAGAAACTGTCAGGATTTGTTCGGATGCGTGTCGATTAGTCATCAAAAACAAATCGCCGATGCGTTTGAAATTGATGAGAAATACATCAAGACGATTATTAAATTCATTCCATCTATCAAAGAATCTAAGGTTGAATACGAGATTGTGTGCTGTTCGGGACCGAGATGTGCGAAGAACGGCTCGATGGAAGTGTTGACGACGGTGAAAAAAGAGCTTGGAATGGATTTTAATGAAACATCTGCTGATGGAAAAATTCGACTCAGAACTCAAAATTGTTTCAAAAAATGTAAGGATGGTCCCAATATTATGATTAATGGCAAATTCTATCACCACATGAATGCGGATAAAACAAAAGAAGTTCTGAAAAAAATCAAATAAAATTTTTGTTACAAATAAGCCTTGGATTGAACATTGGCTTATTTTTAATTTGATTATAAAAATTCTATGAATTTAGAGATATCCTTATCAAGAGGGTTTGACAAAGTATACTATTAGAATTATAATTGACATATCAATAATTGA
>NZ_JAGYZD010000361.1 GCF_018371055.1 Finegoldia magna
GTTGAAGGACAAGCTTAACCTTGGGCCGTTTTTCGACATGATAGTTGCCGATGAATCTGCTACATTTATACTCAACGATTTGTTGACATCACTTGTAATTATTTTCGTAATAGCAAGCATGCTACTCCCACTGTTGCTTGATTTCGGTCTTTTGGAATTTATCGGTGCGATTTTCACAAAAATAATGCGCCCAGTGTTTTTGATTCCTGGACGTGCCGCAGTAGATTGCATCACAAGCTGGATTGGAGATGGAACTTTAGGGGTTATGCTTACGGCTAACCAATACGAATCAGGATATTATTCTGCCAAGGAAGCTGCGATTATTTCTACGAATTTCTCCGCAGTGTCCATAACATTCAGCCTTATCGTTTTGTCCCAAGTCGACATGGTAGATTATTTCGGAGTGTACTACCTTTTGGTGTGTCTTGTCGGAATTGTGTGTGCGATAATAATTCCAAGAATTCCACCATTGTCACTCAAAAAAGACGACTATGTAGTAGAATCAGCTCATGATAATGAAAATATATCAGAAAATTATTCTTCATCCGTCAAGTACGGGCTTGATTTGGCAATAAAAAGAGTTGAATCGCACAAAGGGATTGGAGAATTTTTGAAAAACGGATTGGAAAATGCATTCGGAATGTGGTTTTCGGTGATGCCGATTGTTATGATAATCGGAACGGCATCACTTGTACTTGCAAACAACACTCAAGTTTTTGAAATCCTTGGCAAGCCATTTTTGCCACTGTTGAATTTCTTGAAAGTTCCAGAAAGTTTGGAAGCTTCCAAGACAATGATTGTAGGTTTCAGCGACATGTTCACACCATCAATCATAGCTGCAAGCACAATTCAATCGCAAATGACCAAATTCATCGTAGCGACAATTTCCGTAACGCAATTAATCTACTTATCAGAAGTCGGTGGACTAATCCTCGCATCGTCAATTCCTGTAAATTTATTCGAATTGTTCGTAATTTTTATCGAACGAACAATAATCTCACTTTTGATAGTAGTCCCAATCGCACATTTGTTGTTTTAAATAAACAAAACCAGAGAATGATGACCTGAACCCGTAAACACGGAATAATTTAATAATATTTTAAGCGGAATGTAATCTGTACATGACAGGGGACATTCCGTTTAATTTTGTTTTAATTCT
>NZ_JAGYZD010000066.1 GCF_018371055.1 Finegoldia magna
AGGAGGAAAAAGATGAATTTTAAAGCAGACTGGAGTTTTCTGGAAAAAATAAGTATGGGGGCTGTTTCGTCTAAAGAGGTTGTACGCCAGCTCAATAGCTGTGGACATAATGTTATTGAGCTTGAGAGATACAGTACATCTAATAAGATTTGGTCAACAAAAATTAAAAGATTAAGATTACCAGATCTTATCTGTCTAAAATGCGGTTGTCGTATTGAATCAAGAGCAAAATCGAAACTGGATGTGAGAATGTCTGATAACGAAAATAATCCTGACAGAAGATGGGATGCGGGCTTGGGTGACCACGATGTTGTTGCATTTATACAGTGTTCTCATGAAGGTGATAATTGGTTCCCTGGAAGCGAAACAAATTATTTCGAAGCAAGAAACATGAGAGCAAGTGTAGGATTTAGTAAATTAGGACCAGCAAAATCTGCCGGAGAAGGTGCCGAAAGGGATCGAATTTGGCCAACTTGCATACCTAAAAAGAATGGTACTGTTAAGGACATTATTGAATCAGATGAAAAATATCAAATTAAGTTAGAGTATGAAGATGGATCAAAATATACATATTCATTGAAAAAAGAAAAGGGCTATCACGTTTATTGTAGTGTAGGGGATATCTTTAAGGCAAACGAGTACATGATAGCTGGTGCTCCAGATGAAAAAAAGGATATGCACACTTGTAGCATTACTTATAATTTTTTGAATGATTTAAGTAGTGATTCGAAAGAAGTTCGTTATGCAGGCGTTAAAGCATTGGGTTATCTTGAAAAGAAGCAAGAATATGTTGATGCATTGTATGATTTAAAAAACCATGAGCAAGATGACAGAATTAAACTGGAAATTTATTCTTCTTTAATTCGATTGGGTGAAGATTTATGGGATGAATTCTATAATTATGCAATGAATTTGGAAGAGCAGATGTATCGATTTGAATATGTCTTAATTTTAGGTGAATTATCCGATGCAGATGTTGCTTCAGATATGTTATGCCGATTGGCATTAGATTCAAGTCTGGATACGGAATTAAGATCTGCTGCTGCATGGGGGATAGCAGTAAAAAACGATTATGTAAAAAAGATAATTGAAATCTCGTCTTGTGACGATGACAATGTGGCGGCTCATGCAATGGCTCATATAATTGAAAATTATGATAACGATCTGATGGAATATTTAGTAGAGAGTATCACTGATGATATTTCTGGTGGTATTGTCTTAAAGATATTAACAGAATCTGAGATGGTAGCTCCGGATAAACTCGTAAATCTATATTCTAATTGTACATCAGAAGATCAAAAAAAATGGTGTTCGATGATTATAGGCTTGCGAGGAAAAGATATGTTTGCCAGTCTGGAGAATGCAATAGAATTGGTTTCAACTGAACGATTTTTGATGATAAAAGACTTGTGGAATTATAGTGAATCATCAGTGGATCAATATAGGAGTGGAGCTATAGATTTTTTGAGAAAACAAAGCTTATAAAGTTGACTTTAGACTAATGTTAGACTATAATTAGTCTAGGAGGTGAAGCTATGCAGAATAGAATATACTTAGATAGTTATGTCCTACAGCAAGATATGAGAGTAAGAATGCCTAAGGCAATACTTGAAAATGTAAAAGCTGAGAAAGGAAAAACTATTTTTGATGTTTTTTATGATTCTGAAGCGGATGAAATTATATTAAAAAAGAAAAAGGAAGGTAATCAGTGATGAGTGGATATTCTACGAATCTTGGTCAGTGCATATGCGGAGATTCATTAGATGAACTCGCAAAGTTTGAAGATGAAAGTATTAACTTAGTAGTAACAAGTCCGCCGTTTGCACTACAAAGAAAAAAAGCATACGGTAATGAGGAACAAGAGAAATATGTTGATTGGCTATGCCAGTTTGCAAGTTTGGTATATAAAAAGCTACGAGAAGACGGAAGTTTTGTTATTGACATAGGTGGTGCGTATGAAAAAGGGGAGCCATCATATAGCTTGTATCAATTTAGAACTCTCATCAAAATGGTTGATGAAATTGGATTCAAATTGGCTCAACCGTTTTATTGGCATAATCCATCGGCTTTACCAGCACCGATTGAATGGGTAAATAAAAGAAAACTTAGAGCAAAGACATCTGTTAATACAGTGTGGTGGCTTTGTAAGAATCCTAGAGAATGTAAGGCGGATGTAAGAAAGGTTTTAACCCCTTATTCAAGCAGGATGCAAAACCTCATAGATCATCCAGAAAATTATATAAAGGGTTCAAGTGTTGAACGTCCATCAGGGCATGTTTTAACTATTGATTCTTGGGCTAAGGATAATGGTGGAGCTATTCCGCCTAATATGCTGCAGTTTCCTAATAGTGAGAGTAATAGCCAATATCTTAGATATTGTAAAAAGTGTGGTGTAAAAGGACACCCAGCAAGATTTCCTATGGCATTACCTGAATTTTTTATAAAATTTTTAACTGACGAGGGTGACTTAGTTGTAGATATATTTGGGGGAAGCAATACAACAGGAATGACAGCTCAGGGATTAGGAAGACGCTGGATGAGTTTTGAATTATCACAAGAATATGTTGCTGCATCGGTGTTTAGATTTGCTCAGAATGAAGATGAAGCAAAGAGAATGTATGATGAAATTTTAAATGGAAATGATGTATCCATATAAAAAAACTCGGTTCAAGATATTTATTGTGAACCGAGGCTTTTTTTATGAGTTAATTGAATCAGGATCAAAGGGATTATTTTCGTTGATTGGAAACACCTTTATTCCGTTTTCGCGCACGTATTTTACAGGGATTTTTGGATTATTTAGGTGTGCCATTGTTTGTAGCTTTTCTTCCCAATGCTGATATAATGGTTCAAGCATAGATGGAGTCATGACATACATTTCAGTAAGTGTTATGCCATGATAGATCGCAAAAGTCCAAGGAACTTGTCTATATTTAGCAATAATGTAGTGTGTGGTATGATGGTTTGTACTAAAGCCGGAGGCTGAAGTCTCTAAATTTATAGATTTCATTTCCCATTCTGTACCGCTTGCTGAAATACAGTCATTACCTTCTCTACCTGGAAGTATAGACATGTTTAGATAAATTAATTGTTGCAGAACTTTTGCTCCATTATCCTGAAATATGTCAGGAATACCATAGGTTTTTGCAAGCTTATTTAGCTCTGTTAAATTCGCCCATAATCTGTTGATTTTGGCTATTTCGTTTTTGTGATTATCATCGTAAAATGACATAATCGTCCGCCTTATATCTTTATATTAGTTTTGATACAGTATTACTTTTCATCTATCGTTTCAAGAATATCTTCTATATGACAATCTAGGGTTTTACAAATTTTCAGAAGAATATCTGTGGTAATATTGCTGCCGTTTCCAAGTTTGGCAATAGAAGCTGAGTTGATTCCGGCAAATTCCTGTAAATCTTTGCGATACATATTCTTGTCAATTAATAACTTCCATAACTTGTTATAGCTGATGTGATTTTTTCATTCATTGCATACCTCCATTAATTTATTCTGTAATTCTTCCTTTTCGAACCCATTCATCTACTTCAGAAATTTTAAACTTATACATTTTCCCAGCTTTATAAAAGGGGAGTTTACCATCTTTTATCCAGATTCTTATAGTATCTTTGCTGACACTTAAATGGTCAGCAATATCTTCAAGGTTTACCCATTTTTCTATTTCTTGATTTAATTCTGCCATGCTAACCTCCGTTTATTATATGGATGGAATTAATAGGCTAATACCTTTTAATTTCAGTTCTTCTACAATATTTACATTTTTTATCGACCAGTGTGTTCGATCAAGTTCGTTTACTTTTTCATTTCCATGTAAATCTAATTCAGAAACCATTGTGTTTAGTAAATCTTGTGGAATAGAGCACATAGCTAATGATTGGAAATATATTTTCAAATCTCCATTATGCAATTGTTGTATTTTGGTGATAAAGCCATACTGGGCCATTTGAGGTCCACTAGGTGGTATTTCTGGTGGGCTATATCTGTAGTTCTCATTAGCAAATATACAAGGGTATGACATAATTTCGGCTTTCGCTTCTTCAGAAAAGGAAGCCAGTTTATCATGAATGGATTTTGCCGTACCCTCCGTAATTGTTAATGCTCTTTTTATATCTACAATAAAGTATGACTTATCATATTGTTCACCTAAAATGACAAATAAATTGAAATACTCCATATTGATTGTTTTTTGAATAAAGGTAGGGGTAGCGATTGTACCATTGCTTACCGGAAGCATAATATTTACAGTTGTATTATGAACATTTTGTGCTAACCCTATATTAGTTCCTTGTCCAGATTGTTCAAAGTTATATGTGTTTGTTTTCTCTGATGGAAGATTGGCTTCGATTTTAGCAATATCTAAATCGTTGTTCATTTAGCATCGACCACCTTTCCATTTTTTATAATTACATTAGTAGCTTGCCCTATGTTTACGCCACTGCCAGATTGATTGAAAATAAACTGATTGTTAATTGTAGGTTGTTTATTTTCTTGGTGTTGTGATGTTTCATTTGCATCAACAGAATCCAAAATTTCTATTTCAGGTTCTTCGAAAAAATCTTTATTAATTTCATCACTGATTTCACGCTCAGCACTCTCATTTTGTTCAATGAGTGTGCTTATTTTTATATCTAGATGATAGGTACTGCCAATTGAACTAGTAAAAATATGAGCCTTACCTTTTTCAAGAGGTTCTTCATGCCAAGACTTAATCGTTGAAGCTCCAATTTTATTATCCTTGCGACTTGTTAAAATGAAATGCCAAACGCCAAGAATAAGTGAATAAAGATTTATGTCTAGCGTAGATATTAGATCTTTTTTAGTTATTCCTGTTCCGTTAGGTAGAGCATAAAAGACATCGTCTTGATTAATAGAGTGATCGTTTATTATAAGATTAAGAATCCCATAAACAAGCTCATCTATTTTAGGCGCCTTATCGATGGTAAGAAAGTAATCAAGTAGCTCCTTCATTCTAACTAAAAGAGTGTAATAGTCTTCTTTAATTTGTCTATCAAATGCAGTAATTAGTGCATTGTCATCAAATGGCAAACAATCAGCTTTGGAAATTTCACATTTTTTGTAACGTGATGTGTTGGTTTCCAAGGAAGAGCCAGATGGTTCGTAGTAACTGGAATCAAATATCGTAATTAAACCCTTCAGAAATTCAGGGTTTGTAATACCGTTAGCACTGTATTTTCGTATATCTTTTTTAGCTTTAGTTCTTTTGGAACGAAGCAGAAGAACTAAAAATGTTCCACCACATAAGCGAGGATAGGTATTATTCATAGTAATTTGCCTCCTGCAAACTCATTAATTAAAGTATCAACCTCATAAACCAAATAAACCCCATAAACCATGTACCGTAAACTTCACAAACTTCAAGTTATTCCTAGAGAGATAAATCTCTAGGAATTTTTTATGGCTAGTCAGGAATTTAGTACAATTCATATCAAATCATATTTAATAAAATTATATCAAAATATGTAAGTGCATACAAGACTGTAACACCATATGAGTAATTCTTAGTGATAGATCTCTCTGCAAATAAAGAAAGGCAGGGATTTCTAATGAGAATTCACAAAACTAATCAAAAAGACCGCGGGGTCTACAAGTACACAACAACACAAAGAACAGAAAAAGGAGAATACGTTGAAAAGATAATTGTTGTTAAACCTGGAGAAAATGGTGTAACGGAGCTGGATATTAAAATGTTACACTCGATGGATGATAGCGAGGTTTATTACAACCTTAAGAATCTAAGACCTGAGCGAACTAAAGAAGAGAAAGCTGAAATAGATGTGTGGAAAAAAGAATTTATAAGCGACTTTAAAAAAAGTAATGGATACGAACCCAATGAGGACATTGTGAAAGGAGCAGTTGAGGAAAGATTCCCTAGAAACTATAACTTATCTCTTGATTTCGATAATGATGGAGAGATTGACCCGGATAAAAGGCTGATTGCATCTATCGCAGATAAGAAATCAGATGGAAAGCCTGAATGGTTGGACCATATTGAAGATCTACTAAGCTTATTAACAGAAAAGCAGAGATTAGTAATCAAGCTGATGTATGAAGATGGATATAAGCAGTCAGAAATTGCAGATTTAATGAACATATCTTCAGCTGCGGTTAAGGAACATTTGGACAAGGCGAAGAAGAAAATCAAAAATAATTTTTAAATATTCTAGGGCGAGGTTAAAAACTCGTCCTTTTTCTTTGCCTGTGATTTGTAAGGGAGATGACCCTTTCAGAAAGGAGGCAAACATGAGGCACAAAATAATCATCAATGTAACAAGTGAAGTGGGACAAAAAACCAATGTTCTTAAAGGTTCAATAAGAAGGTTACCAAGCAAACTTATCAGATTATTGTTTGGAGAATACAGACAAATCTACTTATTAGAACCGGGAATTACAGTAGACTCAGTGGATATTAGAGAAATCGAGAAAGGAGAAAAAGATGTCAAGGACAAAGCTACTAATGGAAATCAAAGAAGATGCAGAGAATCTTGCATCTAGTATAGGAATCCTGCTCACAGATTTAGAAAGTGATGAGGAATTACCTAAAGAAGAAAAAGAAAAACAAGAAGAAAAGACTTATGAAATTGAAGATGTTAGAAAGATACTAGCCGACAAATCAAGATTAGGCCATACAGCTAAGATAAGAGAACTCTTAGAAAAGTATGGAGCTAAAAAGTTATCTGAGATTGAACCAAGTAACTATGAAGACTTGATAGCAGATGTGGAGAAGTTGTAATGGGTGCTCACGCTATTTTATCAGCATCATCTTCTAATAGATGGATTCACTGTCCACCAAGCGTTAGGCTCTCTCAAAAATACGAAGATGAAGTTAGTCCTTATGCACTTGAAGGCACCTCAGCTCATGCCTTAGCAGAATATAAACTAAAGAATTTATTAGGCATAGATGTAAAAGACCCGACAGAGGATTTGGATTTTTATGATGAAGAAATGGATGAGCTAACTGAGGGATATGCCTCATACGTAGCAGAAGTTATTAGTAGATATGAAAGCCCAGCCGTATTTGTGGAAGAAAGACTTGACCTATCAGACTATGTTAAGGAGGCATTTGGTACAGCTGACTGTGTAGTTGTTGGAGGAGAAGACCTTCATATAATTGACTTAAAGTATGGCCAAGGTGTTTTGGTAGACGCTAGAGAAAATACTCAACTCATGTTATATGGTCTTGGTGCTCTAATTCTCTTTGATGGAATTTATGATATTGAGAAAGTAATTCTTCATATCTATCAACCAAGAAGGTGTAATATATCAACTTATGAAATCAATAAGATAGAACTTTATAAGTGGGGAGAATCGATACGAGAGATTGCCGAGAAAGCATATAAAGGTGACGGAGAATTCTCGTGTGGAGAATGGTGTATATTCTGCAAAGCAAAGAACAAATGCAGAAAAAGAGCGGAAGAAAACCTAAAACTAGCACAAGAGGAATTTACCCTACCACCAGAACTATCTGACGATGAAATTGAAGAAATCTTACCAAAACTAGACGAACTGGAACTATGGACAAAAGATATAAAGGCTTATGCATTAGAAAGAGCACTTAAAGGTCACAGGTGGAAAGACCTAAAACTTGTCGAAGGTAGGTCTAATAGGAAATACCGAGATGAAGATGAAGTTATAAACAAAGTAAAAGAATTGGGATTTAATCCCTTTGAAGAAAAGTTACTTGGCATCACAGCCATGACTAAGTTACTAGGTAAGAAGGTCTTTGATGAAAATATCAGCGACTTATTAGAAAAACCAAAAGGAAAGTTAACCTTAGTAAGCATTGATGACAAGCGAGAAGAAGTAAAAATTGACAATGTTAAAGAAGAATTTGGAGGTAAA
>NZ_JAGYZD010000067.1 GCF_018371055.1 Finegoldia magna
AATTTACAGGTTTTAAAATATTTTTGTCATTTACCGTGTAACTTAGATTTTCAGCAATAATTTCAATATGATTTGTTTTATTATCAAAATTCTTCTTTTGAGAAATATCTGAATAAAATTTTCCAACATTAACTTTTAAACTTTTTAATTGAATAAATGAGTCCACGGACTTTTTCACACAATCAAAAAATTTATTGATAACAACAGACATAGCTAAAACTTTTATTATTGAATTTATGCCTATAATTTGCTTAGAGCATAGAATAATTCCAAATCCCACTACTAGTATTAAAAACAATCCATCTGCTAAATTTCTTACTGCGTTTTGAGTTTTTGTATACATTTCTCCTCTTGCTACTTTATCTTTCACAAATTCATCAAATAATTCTTTGTATACCTGTATGAATTTTGCGTACAAATTATTAAATTTCAACCAATCTTTTTCAAAAGAGCAAGAAAATAATATTTTTCTTTCATTCTCTTTAAATGTATATTTGTCTCTTGTATATTCAGAAACTTCATTCTTAAAAGTAGTAAATGATACAAATCTTAAAAATCCCATAGCAACTATGAATATGAAATAATAAATTGGTAATTCTTTCAAGCTTATTATCAAAATTAAAACTATTATTAAAGCTTCTGAAATATTTTGAAATGCCCATATAAAGTTCAATCTAAGCATAGTTGCTTCTTTTTCTATAATATTGTCAAATTTATATGATTTTATTTCTCTTAAAATACTTTCATCAAATTTTAAGTATTTGTCTATTAGCAAATTTTCGTGAGTAAAACTATTTTTCAGGATAATTTTATTTGATAAAATCTGAAAAATAGGTATCAAAACTACAGTAATCAAAATAGCAATGAGCAACTTATATATTGAAGATTTCATCATTTTTATATCTGAATTCAATACTGCAGATGTAAAAGTTCCCAAAACAGTCGCTATGAAAACTGCTGACACATCTTGAATTATATTGCTAATCAGTCCTAATATTGCGCCAAGTCTCATAGACTTGAATAAATCCTTATACATAATTATCACCGCTATCTAAATCTAAAGTTTTATTGCATATTTTATTTAACCTTTTATCATGACTAATTACAATCATTTCTCGTGAATCAGATCTTAAAATACCGATTAGTTTTTCCACTGATTTATCATCTAAATGATTTGTCGGTTCATCTAACAAAAGTATATTCTTATCAGATGCCAGACAAACTGCTAATGCGAATTTTTTCCTTTCTCCACCTGATAATTCATCTAAGTATTTACCCCAATCAAGCTCCTTAATCCCAAAATAATTGCAGAGTTCTTGGACTTTTTTAACGTATTCTTTTCCTTCAAGCATACCCATAATCTCTCTCATTGTAAAAGAAATACATAAATCATTTTGATTTAAATAACTTATAAGTCTTTCTGGAATATCTCTAATAACCAATTTGCTATTTGAGTGTAAAAGTCCTAAAATCAAATTGAAAATGGTTGTTTTCCCTTTGCCATTACTCCCAGAAATTAGAATTTTATCTCCTTTTTCTAATTTAAGATTTGTTCCATTTAAATTTTGACAAAAATCTAAATCTTCAATTTTTAAATCTATTAGAGAATCAGTATCTGAAACTGTTACATCGTTACTATTAATATCTTTATTTAAAATATTATTTATTCTAGTTTTTGATACATTGAATTCTTGAACCTTCGAAATATATTTTGTTATATTCTCAAAATTGGAATAAAACGTACTCAGTAACATAATCATAAACACCGAATCAGCAATGGTAATTTCCTGATTATAGATTGCTATACCTATAATTGCATAACTAACTATTTTTAAAATCAAATCTAACAGAGAATACATAGCATTTTCAAGAGCAAATGCAATTTCAGCCTTAGTACCAGCATTTACATTCAGTTCATCTAAATTTCTTTTATTTTTAAAATACCAATCAGTCGCATTAAAAGTTTTCAAAACATCTCTTCCTTCTGATGCTGAAATAATCCAGTTAGTAGTATCTTGTTCTATTTTTCTAGTATCCATGTAAATCTTATATAAACTATTTTTAGTAATTATTGGCGGTATTATTTGCAAAATAGCTAATAAAACAAAAATAAAAGTCACCTTATAACTTAAAACCAAAAATGAAATAAGTACCATCGCAAAAATAAATAATGAAGAAAAAAATTCTACTAAATATTCAAACCTAAAACTTGCTACGATGTCGCTATCCTTATCTACAATTTGCAAAACTTGCTCTCCTGTCAATTCGAACAATAATTCTTTTCGTAAATTGTAAATATCTCTAAGTATGTTGTTTTTTAACTGAAATTTTAATTGATGTTTTATCAATTCTATTCTATAAGGTATTAGTTTTTCTAATAAAAACTTCACACCAAATACTAGTATGATAATTAACATAGTTTTTATTGTATTTTGAAATTCTACTGTTTTGAGTTTTACAAATTCGTCTGCAAAATTTGATGTAATTACAGACACTAAAAAATCAAGCACAAAAATAAATACATAAAACAAACTTGAATAAATAAAATATTTCTTCGCTTTAGTTTTCATATCACAAATTCCTCTCTTTTTTGATTATACCACCTAATAAACTCTTGCGAAATAGAATAAATTTCAATTCTACATTGTTTTATGATATCATTTATTAATACGGAGGTAATAAATGAATAATAGAACTAAAGGTATTATAGCAATATTATTGTCAGCATTTGGATTTGCTCTTATGAATTTATTCATACCACTTGCTGGAGATTTGCCAACTATACAAAAAAGTTTTTTCAGAAATTTGATTGCTTTTTTGGTGGCATTCGCGCTTTTATTGAAATCAAATAAAAAAGAAGAAGTAAAAGAACTTCACGATATTAAATCAATCCCATGGAAAACTTTGATTTTGAGAGCAAGTTTGGGTACTGCAGGAATTTTTTGTAATTATTACGCGTTGGATCATCTTTTCATTTCAGATGCATCAGTTCTCAACAAACTCGCTCCTTTTGCGACTTTGATTTTGTCTTGGATTTTCCTAAAAGAAGATTTGAGAAAGGAACACATAATTTCGATTTTGATAGCATTTGTAGGGGTTTTATTCGTTGTAAAACCTACACTACAAATCCAAGAAATCCTTCCATATTTAATAGGAATTTTGGGTGGAATTTGTGCAGGTGGAGCTTACACTTGCGTTAGAAAATTGAACACTCTAGGAGTGAATAGTTCGTTTATCGTTGCTTTTTTCTCAGGATTTTCGAGTATAGTATGTATTCCTTTTATGATATTTAATTTTGTTCCAATGGGAACATCATCAATCCTTGCTCTTATCGGCGTTGGACTTGCAGCCCTTATCGGACAATTTGGAATAACATTGGCTTACAAATTCGCTCCTGCTTCTGAAATTTCAGTGTTTGATTATTCGACGATAATTTTTACAGGATTGTTCGGATTTTTATTCTTACATCAAATTCCTGATTATTTAAGTATAATAGGATATATTTTAATATTCAGTGGAGCTTTGATTAATTTTATGAACAATCGAAGAAAACAAAGAATGCTAATAAATGAAAAATCTGCACGAGTATAATCTCATGCAGATTTTTTTAAAAAATACATTTTCTTATTTTTTATCATATTAATAATTTCGCTATCATGCGTAATCAAAATCACTATTTTCCTTTTAAAATACAACTCATTTATCATATTCGCTATTTTGATTTTATTTTCTTCATCCAAAAAATTAGTAGGTTCATCTATTATATAAACACTCTTATCCGTATTTAATGCTAACTCTATTTGTGCTTTTTTCTTTTGTCCAGAAGAAAAATTTATTTTATCAGATAACAATCCAAAATTAGATATATTATAATCAGATGATATGTACACCATATCATAGTAGCTCTCTTTTAATATTCTTCCATTTATTAATATATCTCCATTGTATCTATCAGTATAATTCAAAATAGATTCTATCACAGTTGTTTTTCCTACACCATTATCTCCAGAAATTATATTTATATTTTTATTATCAAATTTCATAGAAATTTTTTCATTTAATACTTTCCCTTTATTACTCAAACATTCAAAATTCACCAATTCTATTTCTTTTATAATATCATAATTGTATCTTGTTTTTTTTACTTCCATAAAATTCATAAAACTATTTATTGCTGGCTTTGCTGTTAAATATTGATTTCTTATGTCAAACAAATATTCTACTGGTGTCCAAAATCTAGACACATAAAGTTGTGTAGCATAAAAAGTACCTATTGTAATCATATTTCTATACACATAATATCCAGAAATCAAATACATAGAAATTATTACACCATTTAAAACAAAATAAATCATCATATTATTTACAAGAGATTCTAATTTATATTTTTTATTTAATGTATTTTTATAATTTTCTAATAAAATTTTTATATCAAACATCTGCTTTTTTTTTAAAAGTCTTTCTGACTTTGTAATAGAATATTTATCTAGCAGATATCCCTTAATATCTCTATTATTCGTTAAATCCTTTTCCGAATAATCTGAAATCAAATAACCTAATTTATATGATATATATGCACCTACTGGGACTACAATTATCATAACTAATGCTAAGCTAATAGACAATTTTAACATTATTAAAAATATTGCTATCATAGTAATAATAGAAAATACAATACTAACAGGTATATCTACAATAAAGCCTTTTATTAATGTAAGATTATTTGTTATTTCTTGATTAATCCTATCTCTATTAATTGAATGTTCTTTTACTCTATATGTATCCAAATTTTCATTTACCTCTTTGAAAATATTAGATATTGCTGATGTTTCTACTTTTTTACTGAAAATATCAAATATATAAGATACAACCTGAGTTAATACAAATAAGAAAACATCTATCAGTCCAAAAATCAACATATTATTAAAATTTTTATTCATTGCATTATCTATAAACTTTTTTGCAACAAGTGGAGATACTAAAAACAAAATTTTTAATAGACCATTTATCAAACAATAAATGGCAAGGCTTTTATTTGAAACATATCTTTTTAATTTCAACATTATTTATCATCTCCAATGCGTTTTTATTTAATAAAGTATAACTCTTGTACTCATTATAAAAAAGAGGAAACATTTTGAACTGATTCCCAAAAATTAGATATAAAAACAATTTCAAGAATATTCGCTCATTTTGATACGTACCTTCTTTTTATATTTTAATATTTAAGCTCTTTTTGGACATTTATCTTTTCTGCCACTGCTATCTTCTCTTAATACTGTAAACATAAATAATCTCACCGTCATTAATATTTACAGTATCATATAGATTATTTAATGTCAAAGACAGATTTAACCACCTTGTGATTCGTAATGTTTTATTCCTCTTCTCCACATAAAATAAATTATTACGGAAAAAATCACGATGTAAATTACTTGTTCCAAAATCAAAGCTTTCATATTGTTTGAGTTAATTATGTTTGCAGGGATATAATAAATTCCGGCAAGTGGATTGTGTTGTATAATTTCAAATTTGCCGGAGAAAAATGCCAATGGAACTACTTCTCCTGAAAATATTGCCAGAATATACCAGAAAATATCTCTGAGACTAAGTACAGATTTTAACCAAAATGTTAGTAATCCTAAAATGCATAGCACTTGGAACATCAAACAAAATCCTAGAAACAAGGATATTATAAAATAACCAAGTGATGCAAATGAAAACTTGTCAAAATACAACTGAACTGCTATCCAAAAAGCTATGCCCAAAGGCATTGATATTACAACTCTTCCTAGAGATATGCAAAATCTAGTAAGAGGATAATAAATTGGCTTAGTTATCAGAGTATCAATATTTCCCGAATTTATATCTTGAAATATGTAATAAGTTTCAGCCATTGTATTTGATATTGAATTTTTCACTACCAAAATCGTCATGAAATACGCAATTACATCGTCAAAATTCATTCCTGCTATATCAGCTTGTTCTTTCATTATGAATTTCCACAAAAAATAATAAACAATTATTGTAATTGGTATATAAAATATGGAGGAAACAAAAGAAATAAAGTATTCTTTTGAATTTAGGTATTCTATTTTCAAAGACGCTAAGTATTTTTTCATTCTAACCTCCATTTGAAGAATATCTTCTAAGCCCACGATTGTACACAATGTATAAAACCATCAAACTCACTGCTAAAAAAATTAATATTAGAGGAAAATATCTAGTAGGTTTTCCGCTTAAAGCTAGTGTTGGAACAAATGCTATCAATGAAACAGGAACTACATAAGTCAGAAATTTTCTCAAAAAATTCGGAAAAATTGTAGTGGGATAATTTTTTGAAAAATTAAAATTGAAAATCAAATCCCTTAATGTCGATATTTTTTCAAATCTTAAACTCAGCATCGTTATTGTCGCATAAATCGTTTGATAATACACGTTCCCTATTACTAAAAGAATTATCATCTTTAATACAGCTACAAAAGAAATCGCGATATCAAATTTCACTACTACCAAAATTATTCCAACAATTCCAAGCACTAGTTGTTCAATGAATGCAACAAGAGGAATATTTTCTATCATTATCATAAACAAAGTATTTTGAGGGCGATACAAATACCTATCCAAACTTCCGTCACGCACTAACCACTCAAAATCTCTGAGTCCGAAAAACATTTCTTCGATGGCTGACGATAACATCCCGACCATTGCCAACAAATATATGAAAGATTTGTCGTATCCAAAAGAATCTACATTGTCAAATAACACAACCCAAAACAAAATTGTCGACAATAATTGGAAAAGGCTGTGAAAAAATATCATGATTATTTCATTTGGATAAGCAAACATCTTTTTCAGAGCGATTCTTAGAGAACAAGCAAATAATTTCATCATTCAACCCTCAATTTAGTTTTCAAAACATCTTCCAAGCTCAATTCTTCGATGGTGAATTCGGACTTAGAAAAGTTTGAAATATCTACACTATTTAACTGATCGGTTGTCAATAAAACTGTCGCCTTCTCATTTTCGATGTCTGGATTAAAATCCTTCAAATACTCAACGTATTTAGAAGATACGGTTAGTTTTCTGTACTTATCTCTATCCAAAAATTTATTGCACCTTCCATCGTAAATCACTTCTCCATGATTTAGCACTATAATTCTAGGGCAAAATTTATCTATATTTTCTATCTCATGTGTGGTCAATATGATCGTAGAATTGTATTTTTGGTTTATCATATTCAAAAACTCAAATATATTTTCTTGAACCACAACATCAAGACCAATAGTAGGCTCATCCAAAAATATTGTTCGCGGCAAATGAATAAGGCTCACCGCCAATTCACACTTCATCCTCTGACCGAAAGACAATTTTCTTACAGGAGTATGTAAAAGTTGCGAAAGTCCAAGAACTTTATCAAATTCTTGTAATCTTTCCTCAAAATCCTCATCTGAAATTTCATAAACTTCTTTGAAATACTTGAAAGATTCTATCACATCAATATCGTAAAACATACACGAACGTTGTCCCATTGATACTCCAATCTCATTCAAGAATTCCTTTTTCCTATCAGACGGAGTGAATCCATTCACTTTTATGAAACCATCCGTTGGATACAAAATTCCCGTCATCATTTTAATCGTAGTAGTCTTTCCAGCTCCATTAAGCCCTATGAGTCCGACTCTTTCTCCATCTTCAATTTTAAAAGAAATCTTCTTCACTGCATTCACGATAGTT
>NZ_JAGYZD010000362.1 GCF_018371055.1 Finegoldia magna
AGCTACGACCTCTATCTATACAATTATTATCCCATATGAAAGTGGGATTGAAAATAAAATGTAGTATTTATTACTACAACTATATTATACGAGGAGGACAAATGGATATAAATAAAAGATTTGAACACGATAAATTAAAAAAGTTTCAGATATTTAACGCAGCTCAGCTAAAATACATTGCGTTTACATCGATGCTGATAGATCATGTTAACAACTCGATTGTAACGCATTTTTTAAATGGAAAAGGAGCATTGTTGTATATCTCGAACTTTCTATCGATATTAGGAAGAATTGCATTTCCTATTTTTATATTTTTCATTGTTGAAGGATTTTTCAAGACACACGACAGGGCGAAATATCTTCGAAACTTGTTGGTTTTTGCGGTGATTTCAGAAGTTCCATTCGATATTTTCACATCGAAGGTATTATTCGATCCGTATTGGAACAATATGATGTTCACGTTGGCTTTGTGTCTTGTAACTGTGTGGATAATTGATTATATCAAAGATAAGTTTAAAAACAGGATACTTTGGTATGTGATATCTGTGATAATCGTCGCTGTTTTCGGATTCTTGGCGATGTATTTAAGCTTGGACTACGATTATCATGCGATAATTCTCGCTTACTTGTTCTACATTTTCTACGACAAACCAGTTATTTCTGCTTCTCTTGGATATTTGTCGATTATCAAAGAAGTGTATTCCTTCTTGGGATTCGCCTTTACTGTGACATACAACGGAAAACGTGGAAAACAAAACAAATTGGTAAATTATCTATTCTATCCAGTTCATATATTGATACTTGGACTTGTTAGAATGTATTTTAATTTTTAATTGGGAACTTGTGATTAGCAAGTTCTTTTTTTATTGCAAATCTCTTTTACAAACGCAATAAAAGGTGTATAATTAGTATTTTGGAGGCCAAAATGTTCGTAGCAAATACTTATGAAGAACTTATAAATATGGAAAATATAATATTTGTCGATGTTAGAAGCGAATACGAGTTTCAGAAAGAAACCATACCAGGATCTATCAATATTCCGATACTAAATAACGACGAAAGAGTGGAAATCTCAACGATTTATGATGCAGGAGATCACGAATGTGCAAAGAAATTGGCGATAAGATATGCA
>NZ_JAGYZD010000068.1 GCF_018371055.1 Finegoldia magna
TCTCTAATTTCTCCGACCATTATTACAGAAGGGTCTTGTCTAAGTACAAACTTCAACGTATTATCAAATCTCAAGCCAATTTTTTCGTTGATTTGAATTTGATTGATCCCAAAAATATTGTACTCAACTGGATTTTCAATCGTGATAATATTTTTATCGACTGTATTTTCTCGTTCTAGCATTGTGTAAAGCGTAGTTGTTTTACCCTATTGTGTCAAGTTATTGCTTATAATTATATCACATTATTTATAGACAATTTCTATGTTTTTTGAGGCGTCTACTATAATCTCTTTGATGTTATTTTCAACAATTTCATTAGTTAATTTTAAGTCTATATTACACATAGTAATATTTTCTAATTTATCTTTAGTTTCAGACTCCTCTTTTAAACTACTTAATTGTTCATTTATATTATTCTTAATTACCAGAAATTCTTCTCGTGTAAGTTTAGAATCTAAATATAACTCATAGTTCTTTTGTATTTCAAATTTTAGTGCATTCACTTTTCCTTGATCTACCTTTTTACTTTTAATAGTCTTTCTTTCTTCTAATCTTACACCTCTTCTTTTTAAACTCTCCAACACATAACTTTCGACTGCCTTTGAACTAATGGAATTTGACTTTGAATTTAAACTACATACTCTACATCTAAATCTACAGTCATATTTCTTTTCATTTTTACCAACAACTGCTCTGTAATCAAACTTCATTTTATGCCCACATACACCACATATTACTTTTGACCTAAGAGGACTATCTACATCTCTTGCATCATTATGAGCTGGAAACGATCTTTGATTTAATATATCTTGAACTTTATTAAATTCCTCTTTGAAAATAATTGGTTCAAAAGCATTTTCTATTCTGCCCCATTCTTCTTTAGGTCTTGGTATACTTTTTCTTATTGGAGTTTTGTACGTTTTATTATATAAAAATGTTCCTGTGTAAGATTCATTTCTTAGAATTCTACTTATCTGTCCTGTGGTCCACAAAATCTTTTTATAATTTTCTAGACTTTCTCCTCTTAATACTCTCTTTCTTTCAGATCCTGTAAGATATTTTTCCTTATTAAAATTTTTAGCTATACTCCCCTGGGAATGTCCTTCTAATATCATATCAAAAGCTTTTCTTACCACTTTAGCAGATATGTCATCTTTTATGATTTTGTATTTATTTTTTGGATCTTTAACATAACCAAAAGGTGCTTCGTTAATTATCTTTCCCTTTGTCTTTAGTGAATTCAAAGTAAGCTTTATTTTTTCTGAAAGTTCTTTACTATAATAATCGTAAAGTAATGATTTAAATTGAGTGTCAATTTCAATGGTTCCGTTACAATTATCTTTACTATCAAATCCATCATTGATAGAGATAAATCTTACTCCTAAAAAGGGAAAAATATTTTCTAAATAGTTTCCTGTTTCAATATAGTCTCTTGAAAATCTAGATAAATCTTTTACAATAATACAATTGGTATTTAGATCTCTTATATCTTCCATTAATCGTTCAAAAGCAGGTCTATTTGTATTCATACCTGAATAACCGTCATCTATATATTCAATCTTATTATCTACACAAAAATCAGAAAAATTTTTATCAATATATGATAAGATTAATTGTCTTTGATTCTTTATGCTATTACTTTCCTCATTTTTTTCATAATCTTCTTTAGATAATCTCATGTAAATTCCTATTTTATACATCTTGATTTCCTCTGACTTTTAAAGTGTGAAAGTAAAGTATACGTCTAATTTTTTATCTTTATGAACAATAATCTTATCAATTAAGCTCCTATAATATCCAGATTGCTCCCTGTCAAGTTGATATAAGTTCTTTGAAAACTCAATTCCTTTTAAATACTTATTCTTTAATTTGGTTAGTTGAGTATCAACTATTCGTCTTTCTCTTTCAATTGTGTTCTTTTGATTATTTTTAACTTCTCTGATTTTTTTATAGTAATCAATTTTAACTTGTCCTTGACAATATTTTTCATATGTTTTTAATATTTCATACTCAAGCTCCTTTATTTTCTTGTCCATAGATTCTAAGGACTTCATCTTATTTTGCTTTAAACTTTCATATTTTGATTTAAGAGTTTCTTCAACCCATTCAAAGCTAATGTTTTCTTCCATTAATTTTTTTATTTCTTCATTTAATATGCTTTTTAACTGTATCTCTGAAATAACCACATGGTTATTACTCCTATCTTCTTCTAGATTTCTACAACCATAGTAGTAATATCTTCTGCCACAAGAAACAGAGTAGTATCTATATAATTTATTTCCACATATGCCACAAAATAGCAATCCGTAAAAGCAATCTTCTCTTCCTTCATATTTTGGTATCAAGTATTTTCCAAAACTCTTATCATATTTATCTCTTAATTGTTTTTGAACATTTTGAAATACTTTTTTGTCTATAATTGCTTCATGTCTATCTTCAATTCTTATCCATTCTTTTTCTGGTCTTACTTTATTCCTACTACCATCCTCTAGCATATTTGTGTATCTACCTTGAACTAAATTTCCAATATACGCTTCATTTTTTAAAATTCTTTGAATAGACCAATTTCTCCATCCAGGATTCGTTTCTTTGTCTTTATATACTTCTCCTGTTTTGTAATAAATGTTTGGCGGATTATATCTTTTTTTATTTAATTCTCTAGCTATTGTTACCATACTTGCTCCATTATTAGCTAATTCAAAGATATAAACTATTTCATCTCTTACTTTTTCATCAACTTTAAATACACTTCCACCTTCTGTTTTTACTGATATATATCCAAAAGGTGGCTTCCCACCAATATGGTAGCCTTTCTTCATTAATTCTTTTTTAGAACTTCTAACTTTTTTTGATATGTCTTTTGAATACATATCATTCATGATATTTTTAATTGTTACTTCAAAGCTTTTCTTATCATCAAGCCCATTTAAAGAATCTACTTTATCTATAACAGATATGAATCTAACTTTTAAAAATGGGAATATATTTTCTATATAGTTACCTATTTCTAAGTATTCTCTTCCAAATCTTGAAAGATCTCTTACTATAATACAATTAATTTCTTTTGACTTAATATCTCCCATCATCTCTATAAATCCTGGACGTTTAAAATTTGTGCCTGTGAATTCATAATCTTCGTAGACTTTTACTACTTGTATATCATTTTCTTCTGCATACTTTTTTCCTATTTCTATTTGGCTATCAATAGATTCACTTTTATTCCTATACTTTTCTTTTCTATCTTGAGATAATCGTGTATATATTCCTGCTCTATATTTAGTTTCTTTTTTAGATAATAGAGCTACTTTGTTATCTTTATTTAAATATCTTTTACTAGTTCTAGCCATTTAGCTTATCCTCCTAGCTGAAGAAATGTTTTTTAAAGAATCTAGCTCCTTATCATTTGCTATCATTTTATTGAGTATTTTAAACTCTTCTGCATGATTAAATACTACTTGGATTTCTTTATTCTCTCCAATAACGATCTTATTTACCAACATAACTAATGATAATCTGTCGATTTTATTTAGTTGTTTATTTCTCTTAATTTCATTAATCCATTTTTTGTTTTCTTCTAGAAGTTTATACACATTAGATTTTATATTTTCTCTATTTTGTATTTCTTTATCAATTTCTTTAATTTTACTTTTATAAGCTTCTCTAAACCTATTAAATTCATTTTTTGTCAATATTTTATCTTCTAAATCGCTATATAGACAAGATAGTATAGCTTCGTACTTTTCTTTTTGTCTTATTAACTCACGTCCTTCATAATCAATAGCAGATAATTTTATTTTTTTATTTTTAATCTTCTTATATAGCAACTCTTGAAAAGATATATACTGAGTAAATATATCTTTAATTACTTCTAAAAGTTCTTCTTTTTTTACAGCATGTCTAGTGCAAGAACCATTTTTGTTATAATTTGAGCATATATACTGAACTATCTTTTTGCCTCCACTTTTTATTTCTCTTCTTATTAGTGGTGATCCGCAATCTTTACAGAACATTAAACCAGCAAAAATATCTGGATTTTTATTTCTAGCTTGCCATACATCTCTATCTAATAAATTATTTGCTATATTAAATATCTCTTTTGATACAATTTTTTCATGGCAATTTTTAACTATGACCCAATCATTAGGACTTACACAAATTTCTTTTTCACTTTTGTAGTTTAATTTAATCCTTTTTCCTTGTTCCATATAACCGATGTATACTCTATTTCTGATAATCCTATTTATAGAGTTAACTGACCACTTTCCGCCTTTAATCGGTCTAAATCCCCCATTAAAATTTAATCCTGATTTTTCCTTATAAATTAATGGAGAATCAATTCCAAGATCATTTAAATGGTATGCTATAGAATTAGAAGAATATCCTAACAATTTCATTCCAAATATTCTTTTTACTACTTCAGCAGCTTTTTCATCGATTTCTAATTTATTCTTATTTTCTTTGCTCTTCTTATATCCATATGGGGCAAAAGCACCTATATAATCCCCTTTTTCCCTCTTGACTTTTTGAGCACTTCTCACTTTATTTGATATATCTCTACAATAGCTATCGTTTATGAAATTTTTTATTGGTAATATAAGGTGTGTATCATTCATATCTGCATTTTGGCTATCATAATTATCTGTTATGGATATAAATCGAACTTGCATATCTGGAAATATTTTTTGAATATATCGTCCTGCTCCTATATAATCTCTTCCAAATCTTGATAAATCCTTTACTATCAAAGTATCGAATTCTTTATTTTCAAGACTTCTTATCATTTCATTAAATTGTGGACGATTATAGGTAGCTCCTGAATAACCATCATCAACAAATTCTTTTAAAATTTTTATTCCTTGCTTATTTGCATAGTTATGAATTAATTCTCTTTGATTTGATATTGAGTTGCTTTCTTCTACATCTCCATCTTCTCTTGATAATCTTAAATAAATACAAGCTTTACTTTTGCACATAAAAAAGCCCTCCTTCATTTTATTCTTTAGATACAAAATTAAATGAAGGTTAGGCTTCCACAATCAAAGTATAACGCTCCCTATTTTTTATTTCAATACTCTTTATTAAAAAATAAATAGTTTTTCTTCTATATATGATTCTACTATGTCGCTTAATGTTAGACCCGTATCTTTAAATGTAAATAGCACTTTGTAGCCATCTATGTCGTAAGTTTTATCACTTGTTTTTTCTTCTTTTTTCAAGCTTTCATTTTGTATACCTTCTTTTATTTTTTGTTCATCTAAATTTAAGTTATTCATACTTCTAAGCTCCTTAAATAAACAGTTAAGTTTTATGACTTTGGTAGGTGTCTTGGCAGACAGCATAGGAATTTCACCTCCGCCTCTTTTTAGATGAGCCGGCATCAACTTTAGAAGTATCATTATCCCCAAGTATTTCATAGCACAGAAAGCCATTTCTGATTTACAGGTACTATTTGTCGCTCTCTTTCTTTTATCCTTCAATTATTTTTTGAGTATCCATTTAAACCTAATCTTTTAAGCAGAAAGATCTTGGCGTAGTTTGTATCGCTCCATACTTGGTTAACGTCCTATCGTGGTCTATGCAGTTGTCAAGGTTCAATTCTTTCATCTATATAAATCGAGTGATAAAAATATCCCTCTATATATAAACCTTAATTTTTAGGCCTCTTGTTTCCATTTTTTTAGAATTTTTTTAATTTTTTCACAAAAAATAGAGAGCAAAGACTGCTCCCCGTTGATATCTTCTTATTATTCTCTTTCAATTATTTTCTTTAGTTTTTGTAATATTTTATTTCTAAGGCTGAATATTTTCTTAGGAGATACTTTTTCTTGTTTCGCTAAATCTCTAATAGTTCTCTCTTCAAAATATAGGGCAATAATTATTCTTCTCTCGTATTCGTTTAATTTATCGAGTGCTTTATATAGATCTTCTAACCTTAGTTTAGTTTCTATTATTTTTTCAATATCTACTTTTTTGTCTTCTATGTTTTCTATGGAATCGTTTACTCCTTGAAAATTATAGTCTAGATATTTTCCATCTATTCTTTGTAAATATTCTTCATGATTTTTAAGTTTTTTATATTCTTGATATATTTCATCACTTACATATACTTTTTTTCCGCTTACATAAATATATTTTTCTTTAGACATATTATCCTCCTTTTTATTCTCAAATTTATTTTTGAAAATAAAAAAGGAGGACTACGGCATTTTGATATGCCAAGTCCTCTGAAAAATAGAAGCTTAGAAACTAAGAACCGTTTTACATTAAGCCTAAAAAATCAAAATAAATATACTTTTTAGGCAAGTGGATGTTCTTATAATAATCATATTCGAATTTTTTTTCATTAAAATATCTGCCTCCATTACACCCATATTAAGTAGTTATGAGAATAATCATTATACTTAATATACAAAATTCTATTTAAAGTATTAATGGCTTGAAATTATTCAAAATTTATTTTCCTTTCAAACGTATGAACTTATCCAAACTTTCTTATAAAAATATTCTATAAATCGTAAAATCTTAGCTTTATTTGTTCTTCAATTATTTCAAATTTTAATTTTTCTTAGATCCAGCTAAAAATAGCATGCGTATATCTAAATTTCTGACAATTAAATAACCCATCTATATATCATCATTTCTTTAATTTTCTCCCTTATTATATAGTAAATTATACAAATTGAAGATACTACATCTTTAACCGTTTACCTTCATTTTTGATAGAGTTTTGCCTTGCATTATTAAGCCAACCATTATCATAGTAAAATCTACAACTGGTTCTGCCCACCAAACAGCCCCTGCTCCAAATATTCTTGGCAATATAAGTAAGGCTGGAACAAGTAATATCAACTGCCTTAGCATTACAATAATTCCTGCTTTTTTTCCATCTCCTATTGCTTGGAAAAAAGTAATAGTCATAATCATAATTCCGTAAAGAATAAATACAGAATAGAATATTCTAAAATTATTAACTCCAGCTGAAATTATGTTCTGACTTACTTTAAATAAGCCAAGTAACTGTCTTGATAAAGCTTGAGACGGTATCCAAAATACAGCTGCAAGGACTGTACCTCCTATAGAAAATATTTTCATAGTTTCTTTTACTCTATCATATTGTTTAGCTCCATAATTTGTACCAATGATGGGTTGTAATCCTTGGCTCATTCCCCAAATTGGTATGAAAGAAAATCCATAAAATCTCAAAGTTGCCGACATTAGTATTGCATTTGAATCTCCTCCATATTTAAAGGCTTGTTTATAAAGCAATGTTTGTTGAACTATAAAGAAAACTTGCATTATCATAGCGGAAAAACCAATCCCAAACATTTCTTTTGATATCTCTTTTTCTTTTCTTATTTTCCCTATTTTTACATTTTCACTTTTATTTCTAAAATAATAAATAGTTAAAATGGCTTGAATTATTTGAGCTGTTACTGTAGCTATAGCTGCACCTTCTATGGCATATTCTCCCATGACTATCATTAGTATTGGATCTAAAACAATATTAATAAAGGCTCCAAAGCCCATAATACTCATCGCCTTTTTCATAAGCCCTTCACCACGCATAACCATATTGGCTGACTGAGTAAAGTTTACAAAAATTGAGCCTAGAAATATTATTCTTAAATACCTTATGCCTAATGCCTTTATTTCTCCTGTTGCTCCAACTAAATCTAAAAAATATGGTCCTAGAAGTATTCCTCCTATTGTTATAATCGTTGAAAAAAAGATAACC
>NZ_JAGYZD010000069.1 GCF_018371055.1 Finegoldia magna
TACTACTGCAAATTACGAAGCGAGAAAGTACGGTTTGCATTCTGCGATGCCAATATTTCAAGCGAAAAAGATCGTTCCAAATCTTGTTATAGTACCTCCGGATTTTGAAAAATACAGAAGAAACAGCGAGAAAGTTTTCAAGGTTTTGTCGGCTTTTTCTTCAAAAATTCAAAAGATGAGTATAGATGAAGGTTGCATGGATATTTCTCATACAGATATGGACAGATTGGAGTTGGCAAATCTAGTCCAAGAAAATGTCAGGATAAAAACGGGATTGTCTATCTCTATAGGAATTAGCTACAATATGAGCCTTGCAAAGCTTGCGTCAGATTGGAACAAGCCTCATGGAATCAAAATTATCACACAGGATGATATTCCAGATATTTTGATGAACTTAAATGTTGGTAAGATTCAAGGAATTGGTAGAAAATCTGAGGAAAAACTAAATAATATTGGGATAAAAAAAGTATGCGATTTGTATGATTTATCCAGAAATAATTTGAGAGAATTATTTGGTAAATTTGGCGAAGTGATTTACGATAGAATTCGTGGTATTGACGATAGACAGTTGGATTTGTCAAGAATTAGAAAATCTATTGGCGTTGAGTACACTTTTGAAAGAGATTTGAGAAATTACAATGAGTTACTAAAAAAAGCCAGTGAATTCAGCGAAGAATTGGCGGAAGATCTTCATAAGAAAAATATTAAAGCGAAAACAATTAGGATTAAAATAAAGCTTAGCGATTTTTCGGTGATTACAAAATCAATGACTCTTGATGAATACATTAGTGATGTCAAGGATATTTACAGGATTGTGAAGTATCTTGTGGTTAACACTAAAATTGAAAAGCCTGTCAGACTTTTTGGGATTACTGCTGCAAACCTTAGCGACACGACTTTTGAGCAGTTAAAATTTTTATAGTAAAAAACTTTGCATAATACCTTGCAATATTTACTACTGTGTATTATAATGTAATCAGGAGGTAAGGTATGAACACACAATTAAAAAAAGGGATTTTAGAATTATGTGTCTTATCGGTTATATCTAAACAAGACAGCTACGGATACGAAATTATAGATCAGATAAAAGATAAGATACCAATGAGCGAAGGAACAATTTATCCTATGCTTAGAAGATTGAAAAACGACAAATACTTGGAAGATTACACTGAACAATCAGAGTCAGGTCCATCTAGAAAATACTATAAGATAACAGACGAAGGAAAAACTTATTTGCACTCACAACTTGAAGATTATAAAAAATTGGTTGAAAGTGTTAAGACCTTGTTAGAGGAGGGTTTTTAAATGAATAAAGAACAATTTATGGAACTTTTAGATTATTATTTCAGAAATGTCGACGAAACAACTTACAGAGAAATAAAGAATGATTACGAAGAACATTTTAGAATCGGCGTTGAAAACGGAAAAACTGAAGAAGAGATTTCAACTGAATTAGGTAATCCAAGAGAGATATTCAACGAATGTAAAGAAGCTGGAATCATCAGAGAAAACAACTTGTTTGGTATGTTTAACTTGGATAGCATTGGTGATTTCTTTAATTCCAAAATTTTTGACCAATCTAAAGACAAAGACTATGATTTATCACAACAAACATTGGAATTCGACAATGATTTCCACAGAATTGAAGTTAAATCAAATGCAGACATAGATGTGTCAACTCACGAATTGGACAAAATTATCGTAACTTACACTACAACTGATGAAACACAAAAGTTAGATGTAGATTATATGAATCACGTGTTGAAGCTTGGCAAAGTTAAAATGGAAAAATTCTTCCAAAAAAGTTTCATCAAATCAATTTCTATCAAAATTCCACAAGACAGTGATTTGGGATTAAACATTGCGACAGCAAGTGGAGATGTAAATGTAGATGTTATTAGTAATGATGTTACTTGCAACACTTCAAGTGGTGATGTAAATATCACTACACAATCGAACAATGTAAATGTCAACACTGCAAGTGGAGATGTTCAAGTTTCCAAATGCAAAAAAGAAATTTACGTTAATACTGTAAGCGGTGATGTGAAGGTGAATTCTGAAAATCCAGAAATCACAGTGAACACTGTAAGTGGAGATATCGAAATCGATGTGAACGAAAACAAAGATTTGAATGTGAGAGGTGTATCTAGCGATATTAATATCCATATCAAAGAAAAGAAAGGTTCTATAGAACTTAGAACTGTTAGCGGTGAAATTCAAATCGATAGTTACTACAAAGATAGTTCGAAAAAAATCAGTAAATCTCACGACCAATCATTCTCAAATGATGAAATCGAAATTAGTGCTGCAACAGTTAGTGGAGATATTACTGTAGATTAGAATTTAAATAGACTGCAATGATTTTTCGTTGCAGTTTTTTTATTGTAAATTTACAGTTAAATATTATTATAACGTAAAAAAACATTGAAAATATGATAAAATAGAAGGTAATATGGAGGAATAATAATTTTGAAAATAATAGTAACTTGCGCATTCGGTTTGGAGAGTTTAGTCAAAAGACAACTTTTGGATATGGGCTATGAAAATTTGAATGTAAACGACGGAAGAATAATGCTTGAATGCGATGAAAAAGATATCGCAAAATTAAATATAAATTTGAGATGTGCAGACAGAGTTCTAATCGAATTGGGTAATTTTAAGGCTGTATCATTTGAACAACTTTTTAAGGGCGTTGAAAAAATAAATTGGTTAGATATTTTGGAAGCGGATTCTAATTTTATTGTAGAAGGCAGAAGTTACAAATCAAAATTATTTTCTATTAAAGACTGTCAATCGATTACAGAAAAGGCGATTATTAAATCTCTTCAGAAAAAATACAAGGTGGATTGGTTCTCAAAATCCAAGGGGAGATTTAGGATTGAAGTTAGTCTTGTAAAAGATATTTGTTCGATAACTTTGGATACCTCGGGAGACGGACTTCACAAAAGAGGCTACAGAGAAGAATCAGTTCTTGCCCCTATAAGAGAAAACTTAGCAGCAGGAATTATCGATTTGTCATTTGCAAACAGCGACAGACCTCTTGTGGACTTGTTCTGTGGTAGTGGAACTTTTGCGATAGAAGCTGCGAGAAAATTCAGAAATATTGCACCAGGGATTGACAGGAAATTCGATTTTATTAACTTTAATGATAAATTCAACGATGCCTACAAACAAGAGCGTACCAAAGCCTTGGAGAGCATTGATTACGATAAAAAGATAGATATTTTCGCTAGTGATGTGGACGGCTCAGCGATTGAAAAAGCAATAGCAAATGCGGAAAATGCTGGAGTCAGGGAGGATATTAGATTCGTGACGAGAGATTTCAGAAATGTTGTGTTAAATGATAATTACTTCGTTCTAATATCTAACCCACCTTATGGAAAAAGGCTTGGCGAAAGACAAGAAGCCGAGAAAATTTATAAGGATTTGGGAATTAAAATGGCGAAATTCAAGACCGCCTCACAATATATAATCACAGATTGCGAAGAGTTTGAGAAATTTTACGGCAAAAAAGCATCTAAAAATAGAAAGATGTACAACGGAAATATGAAGTGTTATTTGTATCAATATTTTGGTCCGAGACCTAAATAGGAGGAGATATCCTTGGAGAAGAAATCAAGTGAAGATGTTAGTGATTTCAAAGGATCTGATTACGAAGTTCTAAATTCTATGAAGGATTTAGTTAGAGTAATAGATAAAGATGGGGTAATAATATTTGCCAATACTAGCATGATAAAATCTATGCCTATCAATCCAATAGGAGTGAATTGCTATTTGGATTATAGTGAAGATTTTCCAAAATGTTTGGCAGATAGGAAATACCGTTTGAACAGCACTATCAAAGAAAAAAGAAAAATAAATGGCGTGGATTATTCCATAACTTCTTCTCCAGTTATGGATAAAGATGGAGAAGTGGTAAGTACTGTCGAGGTTTTCAGAGATATTTCAAAAGAGGTCAAAACTCAGATTGATTTGATTAATGCGAACAAGGACATCAAGGATGAAATCAAGTTCGCCAAGCACATTCAAAGCAAAACTTTGCCTAGTAAGGGTGAGCATGTCGGTTTGGATTTGGATTACAGCTATATTTCATCTAGGGATTTGTCTGGAGATATCATTGATTGCATAGATATTGACGAAAGATTTGTAGGAATTTACATCGCAGATGTTGTGGGCCATGGGATTGCGGCATCTATTCTGACGATGTTTATCAGACAGACAATGAGGTATTTGGTAAGTAGAATTACAGATTCTAGACCAAAAAGAGTGCTGAAGGATTTGAATACCACATTTACTGAACTTAATTTATCGGTGGACAAATATTTTACGATTTTTTATGGGTTATACGATAGAAAACTCAAAATATTTTCATATGCAAATGCTGGTCACAATGGTATTCCACTTTTGATTTCAAATTATAAATTAGAAGAATTAAAAGTTACAGGTCATCCTATCTCTCCAATGTTTGAAGGAGTTGGGTTTGATCAGAGAGATATATTGGTCTCCAGTGGTGATGAATTAATTATGTACACTGATGGGATAACTGAAACTAGAGGATTTGACAACGAATTTTACGGCGAAGAAAGACTAAAAAGAGATTTAATGAAAGTTCCAGATAGAAGAATTGAATACGTGTTAAACGAGGTGAATTCTTTTAGATTTTTGGAACAGGATGACGATATTGTTCTAGTGAGTTTGAAGGTTCTATAGGAGGAAATATGTTCAAGCTAGATTTTTCAAATACGACAAGTCATAATTCGGTGGATACTTTGAGAACAGAATCCTTAAATGCTTTAGAAAAGCTTTTAAATAAATCCTGTGAAGGTAAGGAATTCACAGGATGGATTGATTTGCCTAAAAATTACGACAGAGAAGAATTCGAGAGAATTAAAAAATGTGCTAAGAAGATAAGAGAAACGTCTGATTGTTTAGTTGTTATTGGAATCGGTGGAAGTTATATGGGAGCTAAGGCGATTGATTATGCGATGAGCGATTATTTTGAGAAATCGGGCATCGAAATCATCTACGCTGGTTTCCAATTGTCTTCTACGTATTTGGCTGAACTTTTGGAATATTTGAAGGACAAGGATTTTTGTGTAAATGTAATTAGCAAATCGGGAACTACTACAGAACCTGCAATCGCTTTTAGATTTATAAAGGAATTAATGGATGAAAAATACACAAAAGAAGAACAAAAGAGCAGAATTTTCGCCACTACTGATAAACAAAAAGGTGCATTGAAAGAATTGTCTGATATCAATGGTTATGAAACTTTTGTAGTGCCAGATGACATCGGTGGAAGATTTTCCGTTCTAACTTCTGTTGGATTGTTGCCACTTTGCGTAAAAGGATTGGACATTGATCAATTGATGGTGGGTGCAGCAAATGCAATGGAAGATTTTACAAAACTTGACTATGAGTCAAATTTTGCACTGCAATACGCTTCATTCAGAAATAACATGTATCGCAATGGAAAAGACATCGAAATACTTATTAATTACGAAATGAGATTGAAATATTTTTCTGAATGGTTCAAGCAATTATTCGCAGAATCGGAAGGAAAAAACAATAAGGGAATATTCCCAATGATGTGTAATTTCACGACGGATTTGCATTCAGTGGGTCAAATGATTCAAGATGGACAAAAAAATGTATTTGAAACTGTGATTTCAGTAGAAAATCCACGCAAAGATTTGTATATAAAATCCGATGCTGATAATTTGGATAATCTGAATTATTTGAGCGGTAAATCAGTAGATTATGTGAATAAGATGGCTATGCAAGGAACGCTTAATGCGCACTTGTCGTCAAATGTTGAAAGTGTTGTCGTGAAAATTGATGAGATTAATGAAGAAAATCTAGGATATATGATTTATTTCTTTGAAATGAGTGTAGCAATTTCAGCACTTGTTTTAGGAGTGAATCCTTTTAATCAACCAGGAGTTGAAGAATACAAGAAGCAAATGTTTAAACTATTAGAAAAGCCGGGTTATTAATATGAAAGAGAATTTAAAGAAAATAATTTTGTACGAGAAAAGTTACGAGGTTTCGAAAATAATATTGGTTTTATTGACGTCTGTACTATTTTTGAAATGTGCGAAGGTTGACCATGTTTTTGTCAAATCGTTTTTTATTACGGTACTTTCATTTGTACCTATAATTGGAGCAGGAGTGTATTTTGTTCCAGCAATCATTCTTAATTTATTAGAATCAAATACACTCAATTTGGCGATTTATGTGTGGTTGTTATTGGCAGTAATATGTATTGACAGAATACTCTACAGTGTTTTTTATGATTTGCCGTTTGATTACAGCCCGATATCTTATGTGATTATGGGAATGATTTTATATTTGATATTTGGGAAATACATATTGTTGGTGTTCGCACTTTCAGTGTGTGCAGTTACAGTGTACAACAACTACAACAAGTATAAGAAAACAAAAGTTTTTTACAAAAAAGCAACGTTTAATTTTATTGATTTGAAACAAATTATACAAGAGAAATAGAAATACGGAGGAAATAGTGGAAAAATTATTGATTGCAAGAGGAAACGAAGATATCGAACTTCTTTCAAATAAAGTAAATCAACATGGGCTTATTGTAGGAGCGACTGGAAGCGGAAAGACAGTTACATTAAAAGTGTTGTGCGAATATTTCTCAGATTTGGGAGTGCCAACTATTTTGTCAGACGTTAAGGGAGATTTGTCAAACTTAGCATCGGTTGGTGAAATGAACGATAATCTTAAATCTAGACTAGATGAAATGAATATCACTGATTTTAATTTCAAAAACTATCCTGTAAATTTGTGGGATGTTTACGGAGAAGCTGGACTTCCATTGAGAGTTTCAGTTTCTGAAATGGGTCCGATTTTGTTATCGCAAATTTTGGATTTGAACGATACACAAGCTGGAATTTTGAATATTGCATTCAGGGTTTCAGATGAGGAAGGACTATTGTTGTTGGACATAAAAGATTTGCGTTCTATGCTTAATCATTTGTCAGACAACAGGGAAGTTTATTCAAAAAAATACGGAAATATCACAACTCAAAGTATCAGTGCAATCATGAGAAAATTATTGTACATCGAAGATATGGGTGCAGATAAATTCTTGGGAGAACCAAGTTTGGATATAAGAGATTTGATGAAGACAGATTCTGATGGACGCGGATTTGTGAATATAATTTCTGCGGCAAAACTTATCAACGATAAAAACTTGTATTCAATGTTTTTGTTGTGGCTATTATCAGAACTTTTCGAATCACTACCAGAAGTTGGCAATCCAGAAATCCCAAAACTTGTGTTCTTCTTTGACGAAGCACATTTGTTATTCGATAATGCAAACAAGATGATAATGGATAAAATCGAACAAGTTGTAAGACTCATTCGTTCAAAAGGTGTGGGAATATTCTTCATAACACAAAACCCACTAGACATTCCAGATTCGATTTCTTCGCAATTAGGAAATAGAATTGTGCATCAATTGAGAGCTTTCTCTCCAAAAGAATTGAAGGCTGTGCAAAAAGTTTCTGAAACTTTCAGAGCAAACTCAGATATGAATGTAAAAGATGAAATTGTAAACTTAAGAACAGGTGAAGCGTTGATTTCATTTTTGGATGAAAAAGGAGCACCAAGTATAACTAAAAAAGGACTTGTACTTCCACCACACTCATCGTTTACGCCACTTTCTCAATC
>NZ_JAGYZD010000070.1 GCF_018371055.1 Finegoldia magna
CATTTATTATTTGTTCTTCATTTTTAGGAAATATCATAACATCACAACTACCTCCAATTTTGAAAGTAGTGTGATTTTTCATTGGCTCATCGTATAAAATTTCTCCGATATTTTTCCCATCAAAAACTTTTTTATAAATGTTCATAAGCTTGCTCCGCACTGTACAACGTTCCAAAAATTATAATTACATCGTCTTTGAAATGTTCAATAGCATAATCCACGGCGTCATTTACATTTGGTTTTGCGACAACATTATCGCTGTATGCTTCGATTTGATTTTTCAAATCTTCTGCTTTTAATGCCCTTGGTGAATCTGTCGTAAATGTCACAAATGCTTTGGCATTTTCATGGATTAGTTTGATTTCATCGTTATAGTCCTTGTCTTTCAATACACCGTAAACAAATACGATTTTCTTATCACCAAACACAGATTCTATTGATGATTTCAAAGCTTTAACCCCATCGGCATTGTGTCCGCCATCGTATATTACTGTTGGGTTGTGTCTAATCACATCAAATCTTGCAGGAATATATGCGTTTTTGAAACCATTGATGATATCTTCATCAGACAAATCGAGTTCATCTCTTAACACATCAATAGCGCTCAATGCTAATTGTGCGTTGAATAATTGATATTTTCCTACTAATCTAGTTTCAATGTGTAAATTTTTCCAATCGAAAGAATTGTGTGTTGCATTTATTTCTATATTTTTGGCTTCATCAAAATCGCAAATATATAGCTTGTTGTTTCTTTCTTCTGCAACTTCTCTGAATACGTCTAACACACTTTCTTGTTGATCATAAACAACACATCTTCCATTTTGTTTCATGATACAAGCTTTTTCGTATGCGATTTCTTCCAAAGTATTTCCCAAATATTCTTGGTGATCCAATCCGATTTTTGTAATTACAGATAACAATGTTTCATCTGTTGCGTTGGTCGCATCCAATCTTCCGCCCATTCCAACTTCAAGAACAACATATTCGCATTTTTGTTCAGCAAAATAATAAATCGCACACAAAGTTATAAATTCAAATGTAGACACCTTTATATCATTTTCTTCAATAGTATCCTTGATAATTTCGAAAATTCTCATGAAATCTTCTTCCGAAATTTCCTTGTCGATTTTTATTCTATCGTAAAAATTAATTATGTGAGGTGATGTAAAAAGTCCAGTTTTATATCCGTGTTCTTTAAGTGTTTGGTATATAAAAGTTGATGTGGAACCTTTACCGTTAGTTCCAGCAACGTGGATTATTTTAAAACTTTTTTCGGGATTACCTAGAATTTTCAAAGTTTTTTGCATTCTATCAAGTCCCAACTTGTAACCATCTCTTCCAATTTTATCCAAATATTCATAAATTAATTCACTATTCATTTTTATCTCCTAAATTTAAATATATATCTAATTATATCATTACTTGCTATAATATAAAAAACTCGAGCATTTAAACTCGAGTTAATTTTTAATTCATCATTTTTAATTTTTCAGCTTGATCGTAACTTGTTAAATCATCAATCATTTCTTCAATATCTCCATCTAAGAAATTTTGTAATTGGAATATTGTTTTGTTGATTCTGTGATCAGTTATTCTTCCTTGTGGGAAGTTGTAAGTTCTAATTCTTTCAGAACGATCCCCTGTACCAACTTGAGATTTACGAGCATCTGCTCTATCTTTGTTCTTTTCTTCTTCCATCAAATCATATAATCTAGATTTCAAAACTTTCATAGCTTTGTCTTTATTTTTTATTTGAGATTTTTCATCTTGACAAGTCACTACAAGGCCTGTTGGAATGTGCGTTATTCTAACAGCAGAGTCAGTAGTGTTTACACATTGACCACCATTACCACTTGCTCTGAACACGTCAATTCTCAAATCTTTTTGTTCAATCTTAATATCAACATCTTCGGCTTCCGGTAACACAGCAACAGTTGCCGTAGATGTGTGAATTCTTCCTGAACTTTCAGTTTGAGGAACTCTTTGAACTCTGTGGACTCCTGATTCGTATTTTAATCTAGAATAAGCGCCTTTTCCTTTAACCATCATTACAGCTTCTTTAACACCGCCAACACCTTGTTGTTGAATATCCATAACTTCTGTTGTCCAGCGTTTTTTATCAGAATACATTTGGTACATTCTCAAAAGTTCACCAGCAAATAAACCTGCTTCATCTCCGCCAGCACCTGCTCTTATTTCAATAAATACGTTCTTTTCATCGTTAGGATCTTTTGGCAACAACAAAATTTTCAATTCTTCTTGATCGTTTTCAATTTGTTCTTCCAATGTTGAGATTTCATCTTTCAATAGTTCTTCCATTTCACTATCTCCAGTAGTACCCAACAGCTCCTTATCTTCTTGTAAATTTTTCAAATTATCTTTGTATGACAAATATTTATTAACAACTGGTTCTAAATCAGCGTGTTCTTTCATTAATTTCGTCCAATTTTCCATGTCAGCGATAACTTCAGGATCTGCGACTTTTACTTCTAAGTCTTTGAACTTATCAACAACACTATCTAAATTTTCAAACATAATTACCTCCTCGCAATTATTACTCTATCAAAACCGTTAAAATCTTTAATGCAATAGTGATTTTCAAATCCGTTTTCATCTAAAATCTCAAATATGCTCTCTATTTGATTATAACCTATTTCAAAAGCGAGCATACCATCTTCATTTAAATAATCACTAGCTTGATTTATTATCTTTCTATAAAAATACAGTCCATCATCTCCACCAAAAAGTGCAGATCGTGGTTCTTTTAAAATTTTTGTTTCAAGTGAATCGAAATCTTTTTTGTCTATATAAGGCGGATTGGAAACTATCAAATCAAACTTAGAATTCACATTCTCATACAAATCAGAATAAATAAATTCAACGTTAGTCGCATTTAAGCTTTCTGCATTTTTCTTGGAAAGTTCAATAGCCTTTTTGTTTATATCCACTCCCAAAACTTTTGAATCCAATTCCAAATTCAAAGTGATTGATATTATCCCAGATCCAATTCCGATTTCAAGTATATTGTCAAACTTACGATTAGTCTTGATTATTTCGTCTACTAAAATTTCAGTATCAAATCTTGGAATTAAAACATCAGGATCTGTATAAAACTTTCTATTATAAAAGTACTTAAACCCAAGTATATATTCGATTGGAATATCCTCATCGTAAAGTCTTTTGTATTCAAAAATTATTTTCTCATCATTCCCATTTATCTCATCATTTGAATGAATAATAGAATCAGAAAAACTATATTTGTATAATTTTTCCAAAATCATCAGACAATCAGATTTGTCGAATAAATTGTAAATATCTTTGATTACCATAAATCTTCATCTTCTTTTTCTGGAATAACACTTTTAAGTGCCAATATAGCAACTTCTATCATCTTGTCGTCAGGCTCTCTTACTGTAAAATACTTTTGAACCCATAATCCTGGTTTCACAAGTAGTGCCGTTATTGTATTATCGTATTTTCCGATTAATCTGTTAATTTCATACGAAATCGACACAATCACTGGAAGTAATATTATACGATACAACATTCTCATCAACTGATTCGGCCATCCAACTAAACCCAACACCAAAATAGAAATTATCATAACCGTAAACAAAAAACTAGTACCACATCTTGGATGAAGTCTACTTTGTTTTCTAACATTTTCAACAGTCAAATCCAGTCCTTGTTCATAGCAATAAATACTCTTGTGTTCAGCACCATGATATTCAAAAACTCTTTTCATATCTTTTGAATGAGAAACTATAAAAAGATATGTGAAAAATATTATAATTCGTATCAATCCTTCGATTAAATTGAAACTAAAAGATGAATGATTTAGCTTAACAAATGATGTAAGAAAAGTTGGAATGAAGAAGAAAAACAGTAATGCCAATGCCACTGATGCAATTATAGAAAACACATTTTCTACTTTTCTGGCATTGTTTTTAAAATGCTTATCGAAGAAGTTATCGCTATCATCTTCGTAAAAACTTGCTGAATACATCAAAGCATCCATTCCCAACTTCATAGAATCAAACAAACTAACAACTCCTCTTATAAAAGGAATCTTCATCAAATTTATTTTATTGTTTTCTAAGTCTTTTACCACCAAATCAATTTCTTGATCAGGCTTTCTGACTGCTATGGAGTACTTTGAAGGGCCTCTCATCAGAATTCCTTCAATTAAAGCTTGTCCTCCAATTGTTGTTTTCTTCATGTCAATTTACCTTTTCATTATTCATTATCTATTTTTTAACACAAAAATACCAGCACCTAAAAGGTACTGGCAAAAATGCTAATCCATGTTGTATTTTTTCTTGAATTTTTCTACTCTACCACCATGTTCTACAAATCTTTGACGTCCTGTATAAAATGGGTGACATTGACTACAAACTTCGACGTTTATGTTTTCTTTAGTAGATCCTACTTTAAAAGTATTGCCACAAGAAGCGCAAGTTACTGTAGCTTCGTGGTATTCTGGATGTAAATCTTTTTTCATATTATCACCTCGTTTTTCTCAAAATTATTTTCGACTTACCTATTATAACACATGAGTATGAACTTGTCTACAAAATTTGAATATTTCACTATAAATTTCTTTACAAACTTTGCAAATTATTTATTGATTTTACAAATTCTTGGTTTGATTTTGTGTTTTTAATCATTTTTATAATTTGGTCTGCAATATTTTTGTTTTCTTGTGAATTCAATTGTTTTCTTATTTTATTAATTGCTGATAATTCTTCTTTTGTAAGAAGTAATTCATCTTTCCTGGTTCCGGATTTGTTCAAATCAATTGCAGGGAACACTCTCTGTTCCGACAGGCTCCTATCCAATTTGATTTCCATATTTCCAGTTCCCTTGAATTCTTCGAAAATAACATCATCCATTCTGGATCCTGTTTCAATCAAAGCCGTCGCCAATATAGTCAATGAACCGCCTTCTTCAATATTTCTTGCCGCGCCAAAAAATCTTTTAGGACCATTCAATGCTAAAGGATCAAGTCCGCCGGACAAAGTCTTACCTGAATAAGGACTAGTAACATTATATGCACGAGATAATCTAGTAATTGAATCGACCAATATTACGACATCTTTCTTGTGTTCTACAAGCCTCTTGGCCCTCTCTATCACGATTTCAGCAACCCTAATATGATTTTGAGGCATTTCATCAAAAGTAGATGCTACGACATCTGCTCCCAAAACAGAACGCTTCATATCTGTAACTTCTTCCGGCCTTTCATCAATTAACAAAACAGTAACATGAATTTCCGGATAATTTTTTCTTATAGAGTTTGCTATGTTTTTTAGCAAAGTCGTCTTACCTGTTTTAGGTGATGCCACAATCAAACCTCTTTGACCTTTTCCAACAGGACTTATTAAATCCATAATTCTCATTGAAACATTCTTTGAATCTCTTTCTAAAGTCAATCTTTCTCTTGGATAAATAGGAGTCAAATTCTCAAAATCAGGTCTATTTCTAAGATTTTCAACAGTATCTCCATTTACACGATTCACATAAATCAAAGCATCGAATTTCTCTTTATCTTTTTTCTCGCGAGATAATCCCTCTACAAAATCCCCTGTCTTTAATTTAAATCTTCTAACTTGAACAGGAGGTACGTAAATATCATCATCTCCTGAATCGTATCCTTCCGATCTCAAAAATCCATATCCGTTTTCGTGTAAATCCAAGATTCCTTCCACTTTCAAAGGATCCTTCAAATCTTTTTCATCATTAGAAGAAGAATCTTCGTAATCTTCCTCAGAGTTATTTCTCTCATTAATATTAACTTGACTAATGATCTCTTTTATCAAATCTTGCTTATTATATTTACTAATACCTGCAACACCTACAGCTTTAGCAATAATCTTTAAATCTTGTAATTTTTTAGATTCTAATACATCTTTTTCCAATAAATTTCCTCCTAAATACCTTGGTACAAGAAATACAATCCAAATAACATCAATACTGCACCAAGAACTATTTCTATAATTTTAGAAACCTTAGTATATGAATCATTTTGAATAATCTCTTCGACTTTACCCATCAACAAAGCAGACATAAATACCAAAAAGCAATTCCCAATACCATAAAATACGAACAGAATAATAGAAAATAAAATATTTTTAGTATTAGCCGCTATAGCCATCAATGAAACCAAAACAGGTGTAGAACATGGCGATGCAAACACCGCTTGAATAACACCAGCTATAAAAGCTCCCAAAAGCCCAGTCTTTGTAATCTTACTGGATTTATTGAGGCTAATAATCTTGATAACATGCCAATTTTGAAACGCCATAAGAATTAAAATTATTCCAACAATGATATAAAATACTCTACTAAATTGATTTAAAATTTTACCAACCAAGGCAGCCGTCAATCCAAAAATTGTGAAAACTAAAATGCTACCTAAACTGAAAACCAATGCCACCTTGAACGATTTTTTCTTATCGTAATTATTCCCCGACAAATACCCAATTATAATTGGAATCATCGGCAATGAGCAGGGAAGAAAACTAGTCAAAATCCCCGCAACCAAAGAAATAATAGGAGCCAAATAAACATAATCCTTGACTAATTTTGACAAAAATTCTAATAAACTATCCATTGATCATATCCGAAATCAATATTTCTAATTCATTTTCCTTCAACAAACCTTCGTGAATATATCCCTTTTTACCATTAACAGTAACCTCTTGAAAATACTCATCCATCACGCTTTGAGCCTTATCAGAAAATTTAAAATTTTCTTTTAAAGGAATAAAAATTTGTGTAGGAGTAACTCTAATACCAGCTTGTGATGCAAAATCATTGTTTACATTAACTTCAACATCCTTAACAACGGCTTTCCCCTTGAACTTATTGAAAGTATTGTCTATATATGGAGCCATTTCCTTACAAGGAGCACATTCAATCCAAGTAAAGTTTACAAAAACAGGCTTATCATATGAAAAAAACTTCTCAAAACCAGCATCTTTTCCAGCAAATAAAACATCTTCCTTGTCTATTTCCTTGTAAGCTTCCTTGAAATTATTCAAATCTGATGAACTTTTATTCTCACTACTAGAACTACTATTTTCTTTAACATTTCCATCAGTCTCAGTTTGCTTAGCACTATTATCATTATTAATTGGCATAACTGGTTTATTCTTTATAAAAAACATTATTAAAACAGCTACCGCAATAAATGCAATAACTAAAATAGATTTTGATTTATTACTCTTCATAATCATTTCCTTTCTTTACTTCTGATCTATTCTATATTCAAATTACTATTGATATACTATACTATTATATCAAACTTACCTTCTTATTTACACCTCAGTTCATTTTCATAATATAAGATTTCTGAAGAGAGGCTGAGCGAGTCAGACAATTAAATTTCCCCTAAGATATTCTTGTGAGATGTTTGCTACAATTCTGAACCTTGCTTGTCCTTCAACTGTCATCTAGTGAATCCTTTGCACCATTTTTTTGTCCTTGTCCTTAAATTCCCAACATAACGAAACCTTCAAGCAAACAATCGAAGCTAAGAATATCATACGGAGAAAATAATCATAAATTCAAGCAAAGTAAACCGTTAAAAAATTGTGCTGTTTGAGTGCGTAGCACGAGTTCACAATTTTAGGTTCACAAGCTTAGAATTTATTTATTTTCGTAGTCTAGATATTCGT
>NZ_JAGYZD010000363.1 GCF_018371055.1 Finegoldia magna
TTGGCAAAAGCCATCAATGGTTGAGTGTTGTAATCGTGAGAACCACCAGCTGTCGAATATCTTACATGTCCAATTCCTACATTACCAACTAAATTATTCAAATTTTCTTCCTTAAACACATCGATAACAAGTCCCATGCCTTTTTCTCTATGTAGGTTTTCACCGTTACTAACGGTGATACCACAGGATTCTTGTCCTCTGTGTTGTAAGGAGTTAAGTCCGAAAAATAATTTCTTATTAACTTCGGACTTAGAATATATCCCTATAACTCCACACATCCTAGCCTCTCATTCTATTTAGAACTTCTTTGTAGCCTTCTGTCAAATCTCCTAAATCTCTTCTGAAAATATCTTTGTCTAATTTTTGGTTAGTGTCTTTATCCCACAATCTGCAAGTATCTGGGCTGATTTCGTCAGCTAATAAGATTTGTCCATCGTCAGTCTTACCGAATTCGATTTTGAAGTCAACTAATTTTAAGTTGATTTTCAAGAAAAATTCTTTAAGTAATTCGTTGATTTTCAAAGTTTCTTCTCTTAAATAGTCATATTCTTCTTTTGTGATAACTCCAAGAGCAATTGCGTGGTCTTCACACATCAATGGATCTCCTAAATCATCATTCTTATATGATAATTCAAAAGTTGGTTGATTTAAAACTTTTCCTTCTTCAACGCCGTATCTTTTTGCAAAAGAACCTGCAGTGATGTTTCTAACGATAACTTCAAGTGGCATGATAGTAACTTTTTTAACTCTCATATCAGTATTGTTGATTGTTTCAATGTAGTGAGTTTTGATGCCGTTTTTTTCAAGCATTTCAAAAATCATTGTAGTGATTGCTAAGTTTAGTTCACCCTTACCAGCAATTGTAGCTTTCTTTTCACCGTTACCAGCTGTTGCATCATCCTTGTATCTGATGATATATTCATCAGCCTTTTCTGTTAAATAAACTTCCTTTGCCTTACCTTCGTACAATTTTTCCATAATACCCTCCTAAAATAAAAAAATAGAGAATTCTAGATAGAATTCTCCTAAATTTTTTGACAATTATACACTTTTTTATTGGACGCAAAAATAGCTATCAATTTGCCTCTCAATTTATTGATAAGGCTTAGATCGTGATT
>NZ_JAGYZD010000071.1 GCF_018371055.1 Finegoldia magna
TTTTTGGTATAACCTAAGAACGCCTACCCGCATAGCGGGTAGTTTATTGTTTCGTTCGCAAGCGAACTCAACTGACTAAAGTCATCAATAAAAAAACTAAGTTATTGCTAACTTAGTTTCATAATTATCTTAAATAATTTAGTGGATCAGTGTGTTGACCATTAAATCTTACTTCGAAATGAAGGTGAGATCCTGTTGAATATCCAGTTGATCCCATAAAAGCAATTAATTGTCCACGTTTTACTCTTTGACCAACGCTACAGTTATATCCACTCAAGTGTCCATAGTATGTCAATGCTCCATTATCGTGTTGAACTTTTACAAGATTTCCGTAGCCACCGCTCCATCCAACATGAACTACAACTCCATCTTCTGCAGATACAATTTGTGTTCCCAATGGTGCTGCAATATCAAGTCCTGTGTGGAATCCTGAACCATGTCCAAATGGATCACTTCTCCATCCGTAAAAAGAAGTCATTCTGTGAGATGATGGTACTGGCCATTGTAAGTATGCTCCGTCATTATTGATGACTGGTGCTGAAATATTAGTATTGAATGCCTTGTTTCTTTGCAACATTTCACGTCTTCTTTTTTCAGCTTGAGCTCTTTGTGCTGCAAGTAATTTCGCTTGTAATATCGCCTTTTTTTCTTGGTCGATTTTGCCGTCAATTTTTTCAAGTTCTTTAATTAATGAGGATATTTCTGATTCAGTCATGCTGACATTTTTTGAAATATCGTCTATTAACTTTTGTTGTTCTGCCAATATATCATTTAATGCTACGACTTTTAATTCCAAATTCTTTTTTACAATTTCCATTGTTTGCATCTTAGATTTTAGTTCGTCTTGTTTGTAATCTAATGAGATTTTTTCGTGTTTCAAATCATTCAATAGATTTTTGTCAAATCTAGCAATGTAATTCATCAAACTTACGTTGTTCAATAAATCATTCAAATTTCCAGATCCGAAAAGCACATCGACCTTTGCGCCGTCTTTTGATATGTACATTCCTTTTAATCTTTTTTGAAATTCTTTTGTTTTTTGGCTGATACTAGATTTGTAATTTTCGATTTCTTTTTTAGTGTCATCTATTGATTTGTTAATTTTTGCCAATTCTTGTTGCTGAATAGCAAGTTCTGACTGAGTTTTAGTTAATTTTAAATTGATATTCTTTAACTTTTCCAACTCAGCGTCTTTATCATCTTTTAATTTATTTAGGTTGGATTTAGATTCGTTTAAATCCGAAGTTTTTGCTTTTTTTTCGTTATTTAATTCGGTTAATTTGTCTGCATACACTGCATTAGTCATAAGCATCATGCACAAGGCTAATGCGACAATTTTCTTCTTCATAATTCCTTCCTTATATTTTGAGATATTTTTTGCTACTTAATACGGAACCGAATGCTCCAATTCCGATACCTAGACTGATAAAAATCTTCAATAAATCCCACCTAATCATCACTGGTGGAACCAAATAAGTTGATATCAATCCATACACAGTCTTATTATACCTCAAATATCCATATCTGTACAAGTAATAACAAGCCAAAAACGCAACCACAGCGCCGATTATCCCGAAAAATATTCCCTCAACAACAAGCGGTGCAGATATTACCAAATTCGATGCACCAATATTTTTCTTAATGGCAATTTCTTTTCTTCTGGCATACACAGTTAATCTAATCGTATTTGAAATATTTATTATTGAAATCATCACTAATATTGCAACTACGATTGATCCAGCGTATTTTACAATTCTAGATGCATTTGAAATTTTCGCAATTAAATCTTTGTAAAAACTTACCTTTTCAACGCCATCTATTTTTTGAAATTCTCTGACGTATTGTTCAGCATCGTTTACATTCTTCAGTGTAATTTCAAATGATGCAGGAAAAGCTGATTCCATTCCTTCAATCAAAGTTTTATCATCTAAAGACTTGGAGAAATTCTCCATAGCTTGTTTGTTGGAAACATACTTCAAATCCTTAATTCCATCTTTTTGTTTGATAATTTGTTCAATCTTTTTCGTCTTGTCCTCTTGAATTCCATTTTCCAAGTACACATTGACAAGATTAACTTTTCCTTCGATGTCTTTTACAGCTTGATTCATCGTCAACATAGATATAATTACAGATCCCAAAATCAAAAGTGCCAGAGAAATCGTCGTCAAAGATGCAAGTCCCATCGATCTGTTTTTCCAAATACCTACAAATCCTTCTTTCAAAGTGGATATCATAACTCTAATTCTTCTCATACATTCCACCTTCTTCATCTCTAACAATAATACCCTTGTCCAATTGAATTACTCTTTTTTGTAATTTGTTCACTATATCCTTCTCGTGAGTTATCATCATCACAGTCGTACCACGTTCGTTAATTCTGACCAACGCATTTGCAATGTCCATGCTTGTAACTGGATCCAAATTCCCCGTAGGTTCGTCTGCAATAAGTAGTTTTGGTTTATTAACCATTGAACGTGCAATGCACACTCTTTGCATTTCCCCACCGGATAATTCGTGTGGATATGCATTCTTTTTGTCTTTCAAATTTACCAAATCAAGTACAGTATCAATCGTGGATTTAATCTCTGAAGAACTCTTTCCCAAAATTTGCATAACGTATTTTATGTTTTGGTACACAGTCTTATTCTCCAATAATTTAAAATCTTGGAACACCATCCCTATACTTTGTCTTAATTTAGGAACCTTCCTCGCTTTTAATCTGGTTATGTCTTCACCGTAAAGGTAAATCTTACCTCTATCTGGATTTATCTCTTTAAGTATTAGTTTAGTAATAGTTGATTTACCCGCACCACTTGGTCCAATCAAAAAAACAAATTCACCTTGTTCAATTTTAAAATTGCAATCGTTTAGTGCGCACACTTTATTTTTATATGTCTTATCGACATGAACGAATTCTAACATTTTTCACCTCGTAAACCTAATTATATCACAGACTTTTTAAATTTTTAAACAACTGGATATTTAAATCTTTTTAGGGTATATATATTTTTAGGTGATGAAAATGAACAAAAAAGAAATTAGAAAACAAATGTTAAAACAAAGAGACTCCATATCTGACAAACAAAAAGTCGACGATGAACTCTTAAAAGAATTGGAAAACTTAGAAGAATTCAAAAAATCCGAAAACTTTTTTGTGTACGTAAGCTTTGGATCTGAGTTTAATACTCACCAACTCATAAAAGATTTGTTGGAACAAGGAAAAAAAGTATATGTTCCCTATGTAAAATCAAAAGGACACATGATTGCTGTAGAAATCAAAAGCTTGGACGATTTGGCTCCTGGAGCTTACGGAATCCTCGAACCAAAAAATCCAGTTGAATCAAATTCCAAATTTGATTTCATGCTAGTACCTGGACTATGCTTCGACAAAAACAAATACAGAATTGGCTACGGTGGAGGATTCTACGACAGATTCATCGACAAAATCGGCGAAGATTCCTACAAAGTTTCCATAGTCTACGATTTTCAATTAGTAGATGATTTGCACCCCGAAGAGTTTGACAGACCAGTTGATAAATTAATAATTCAAAAATAAATATCCACAAGCAAAAAGGCCACGAATCATTTCGAATTCTGTGGTCTTTTGTATTATCTTTTTTGTTGATAGTTAGTATTTAGTTAAATTGACAACCTGATCACTAAAAAAAATCTTAATTATTTTTCATCTCTCAATGCATAATTCATCGCAGGGTCATTTCCTATCATATAATCTGCAAATGATTGTTCTGCGTGGAAGTCTGGTGTCATTGTATTATGTATATAATCGTAATTCTTATAATTATGGTTATATACATCACTAAGCATGTAATCATTTCTAAAGACTTTAGGACAATATGTTCCTAATACTTGAAATCTCTTTATATAAAATAAATTCAAAGCTCCTGATGCCATTCTCACAGGAAATCCTGAGTCTTCTCCGATGATTTCTACATTGTCTAAAACTTTTAATATGCTTAATGCATTATCACCTGCTGCAGAATAAGAGTTTCTTCCTATTAAAAGTTTAATCTTTACATTTCTATTTTTTGATTGATATTGCATTATTTTCATTATTATATTCTCGAAAAGATAATCAGACCCACCACCATTTAACCTTAAATCAATAACTATACAGTTAGGATTTTTGCTAATCAATTTTTCATTAAAATCTTTTTCTAACTCATAAATACTGCTGTTTTCATTTTCAAGTGCTGAATCATAATGCACTATTAGACTATTATTTTTAATTTCATTATAATATAATTTATTTTTTTGGTTTATTTTTTTGTAATGGTCTGATTTTATTGAATTCATCTTTTAAATTATTAAAATAAAATTCACCAATATTGAATGTAAAGAATTCTTTATTATTTATTTCTATTTTGTTTACTTTAATTTTTGGGAAATAACTTGATTTTATATCGTAATGATATTTATTATTGTCTTTTTTTAGAGTTAACCTTATATTATCATCTTTTGTTATATTCTCTTTTCTCAATAAATTCATCATCATTATATTCTGACATGCTACTTTATTACGAAATGATTCATTTTCACCAGATACATAGTTAGATATTCGTTCAATTACTTCATCTATATTTATTCCATTTATTTCCAAAACTTGACTTCCAATAATATCATTTTGCGAACTTGCAAATACATAATACCCATCACGAAATTTCTCTAATATAATATTAGAATATGAATTTTCATAATCAGATATAACTTGTACATGTCCTTGCCCAAGCTTTGCCATAAGTAATTTCATATCATATTGCATATCTAACAAAGATTTAGTCTTCGCGTTCTTGATAAAATCATTACATTCACGTTTAAATTCTTCTCTTGAAATATTATCAAACAAAATATGGTTTTCTACCATAAAATCTCTGAATTCTTTCATGATTTCTTTATATTCTTCTATATCTATCTTATCTTGTGGATTTATATCTACTGTTTCCAACTTATTAATATTTTCATTTGAAATATACATGCGTGTAGTATCTTCATCAAATTTATCTATGTATTTAAAACCAGTAGTAGTCATGATAAATATGATAACTACTAATAGGTTAATAATTTTATTTTTTAAATTCATCTTCTCATTAAACAGTTTTATACTGCAATTTTCATAATTTATCCCGAAACAATTGCAACTTAAATTACCACAATTAGATTCAGTAATGCTGTAGGTATCGTTATTGTTTGTTTCTACTCCAGGATTTCTTTCATCTAGTAATAACTTCATTCCTTTCCTCCTATTAAAATAAATTTATATTTAGCCAATGTTATGCTAATAAAAACTTTTTAATTTTTAGAATATAAAAATCCCTTTATTTTATCAAATAAGGAACTATTAACTTCATCTCTAAGCGCGTAATTCATAGCCGGGTCATTTCCTATCATATAATCTGCAAAAGATTGCTCTGCGTGGAAGTCTGGTGTAAGCATATCACCTTCATAATCATAGTTTTTATAATTATGATTAAATACATCTCCCCTTTCATAATTTTGTTTAAATATTCCTATCCCATAATTACAATAAAGTTTTAGACTTTTGATATAAAACATACTATCAGAACCCGTTGTATTTTTAATTGTAAATCCTGAATCAGATCCTATTACTTCAACATTATCCATTATTCTCATCGTTTTCATAGTTGCGGGTGCTGTTGCAGAATATGAGTTATTACTTATCAATACTTTAATTTTTGTCTTTGGATTTTTTATCTGATAAAATGACATTTCTTTTAAAATATATGGGTAAATGTAAGTACTACCTCCCCCATTGAATCTTAAATCTATAACTATTGTAGTAGGCTTACTTTCATATAATTTTTTATTTATCTCTTTCGAAAAATCGAAAATATTAAATTCTGCATTTTCAAAACATGAATTATAATAAATTATTAAATCTTTGTTTTTTATTTCAGAATAAAAGTTTTTTTCTGTTTGATTTATTACATCTAGTGGTTTAATGCTAACAGAATTCTGATTATTCATTCTATTTACAATCTTAGCTGTATTCATAAAATAAAAATCAGTATTTTTAGAGTCCAATTTCCCAAATTCCCATTTTCTGAAATTTTGAGGAATTACATTTTTATAAAATATTTTCCCGTTATTTTCTAATTTAAGTGTTATTTCATTGCCACTTACTATATTTTCGCGTCTTAAATTATCGACTATTCTAATGTTTTCAATTGCAAAAAATTTGAATATATTCTTGTTTTCACCTAGAAAATATTTTGATACTTTCTTTTCTACCTCTTCAATTGGAGTATTATTTATTGCTAAAAGTTTGCTTCCTAGGATATTACTGTATTGTTTGCTGCATATATTTATGTAGTAACCATCTTTTAACAGAATTAAATCTACTGGCAATTCTTCAGTAAAATATCCTGACCCAAGCCCAACATGCCCTTGTTTTAAGCTAGATGTCAGTACCTTTAAATCTAATATAGTATCGACTATTGTATGTTCTTTTTTATCTTTAATAAATTTGTCGCATTCTTTTGAAAATTCTTCTCTGGATGTATTATTAAAAATCACATGATTTTCAATCAAAAAGTTTTCTACATCTTTTATAGTTTTTTCATATTCTTCTTGTGAGATTTTAGTTTTCAAATCAACCGTAATTTTGTCTTCTAAATTGATATTTCCTGTTGTAATAATTTCACGTATATATTCAGGTACTTCTTGCACATTATCTGAATATGTAAATCCTGAGCAAAAAATTAAGAAAATTAAACTAAGTATTGTTTTAGTAATAAAGCTAATAAATTTTTTCTTTTTATAGCTTATACAGATGTGTTCTCCTGCCTTGTTGTTTATCACGCTAATTTCCACTCCTTTTGATTTTAAAGCACAAATATTGCAACTTATTTCATATTTGACTTCTAGCTTGTCAATTTTAATTTCAATGAGATTTATTTCGAATTTTAATGTTTTTATTCGAATCGTGTAACGTTTTCATAATATTAAAATAAAAGTCCTGTTATTAATTCATATTATCTTTAATTGATTTTTTTGTCAACAGTTTATTTATTTGATGTTCTAATATATAAAGATTGATATGAAATAGTTTTTGTTCTTTTGTTTATAAATCAGATTATCCATAATAAACAAGTATAGATATTATCCGCTTTTGCTAACTTTATTTCATTTATTTGATAAATCTATAAGTATTTGTTTTTATATCGATACAAGATAGTTTCTTGTTGGAAATCATAATATGAACTAAAAAACAGAGACATTTTAATGTCTCTGTTCAATCTCTAATATTATTATTTAAAATCCAGTGTATCCACGAATTGTAATATTTCTAATAACTTTGTTCTTTTTTTGAATGTTTTTTCTATGTTTTTCTTCAAATATTGGTACAAATCATCGTTTCTAGCTTCAAATGATTTAATTTCCATGACAATATTCATGTACTTTTTGTCTTTGTATGTGCTTTTTAATCTCTTTCGATAAATTTCCCATACTTTTTCAAATGTTTTGTCTCTGTCCTGTTTGATAAGTTCTTCTACGAATAGTATAAAATAATACGAATCATGTATTGATGACAAGTTTTTGAACACATTCGTATAATCTTCTTCGTTCAAATATTTCTTGGTTTCTGATATGATTTCTTT
>NZ_JAGYZD010000364.1 GCF_018371055.1 Finegoldia magna
ATCATAAACAAAGAAGGAGAAATTGGTCATAATACCCATGAACTTTTATCCTATATAACTTCAAGATGTGGAGAAGTAAAATCAGCATCTGAAGTAAAAGGAATTTTAAAAGAACTTTTTGATAAGATGTATAAGCTTGATTTTAAGGAAGAAATTGAAATTAGAACAAGAACAGTAGCAAGAACTAGATATGATAGTCGTGGCAATCCTTATACTAGCTATGAAAAAGAAGAGTACGAATATAAAAAGTTAATTGTAACTTTAAAGAAAAGAGAAATGGATGAAGTTGTTAGGGAAATATTTAAAGATTATCCAGACAATGTAGTTCATTATGAAGCTCTTCTTGAAGCTAAGGGAAATATGGGAGATGTTTTTGGATCAGGTAATGGGGACTTAGGAGAAATAGTAGATAATCCAAACTTTGGAAATCCTGGTCTTGCTTTTGATTCAGCTACTGCCAAAGCCTTATTTAATGAAGCAGAAAAACATATAGGCAAAAGATATGTGTTTGGAGCAAGTGGACCATCTAACTTTGACTGCTCAGGTTTTGTATGTTGGTCATTTACAAAGTCTGGTGTAAAGAGAATGCCAAGAACAACTGCATGGAGAATATACAAAGACTATTGTAACCCAGTCAGTCCAAGTGAAGCTCAACCTGGAGATATTATATTTTTCCATTCAACATATAACAGTGGAACACCAATATCTCACGTAGGAATATACGCAGGTAATGGAATGATGATTCACGCAGGAGATCCAATTCAATACACATCAATAAATTCAAAATATTGGAAATCACACTTTTATGGTTTTGGAAGACCAAGATAGAAGGGAGATATTATGTGAACAGGAAGCTTATAAGTATTAGAAACAAAAAGAAAAAAATAGAAGAAAAATTAAAAGATTTAAATGCAAAATACAAGGAAATTTACGATGAAGAAATACAAGTTGAAAATGAAGAAATAATTGTAACTCTTAGGAGGAACAATATCAGCTTGGAAGAATTAATGGAGAAAATCAATGATAGAAAAAGAGAAGAAAAATTAAAAGAAAAGGAGAACATTCATAATGAAGAAATTTAATACGAACAGACTAAGAGCCTTTTTTATGGCT
>NZ_JAGYZD010000365.1 GCF_018371055.1 Finegoldia magna
TAAGGACAAGTTCTGATTACGAAACAATTGAGATTACAAATTCTGAAATAAACAGACCAGGGTTGCAATTATCTGGTTTCTTGGAAGAATTTCCATACAGAAGAATTCAATTGTTCGGTAAGGCTGAACTTGCATATTATATGGCGATGGATATTGAGCTTAGAAAAGAAAGAGTAAGGGCAATGATGGAATATGATATTCCTTGTATTGTGTTTTCACACTATGCTCAAATTCCAGATGAAGTTAGAAAATTAGCCGAAGAATACGACAAAACTTTGTTAATTTCGGACAGAACAACTACTAGACTTATCTCAGCCTTGGATGAAGTATTGGAATATTTTCTTAGTGAAGAAGATACAATTCATGCTTCGTTGTTGGATGTTTTTGGTATGGGAGTTTTGTTGATGGGAGACAGCTCAGTAGGAAAGAGCGAAACTGCTTTGGATTTGGTTACTAGAGGTCACAGACTTGTTGCAGATGATGTGGTTGAAATTAGAAAAATCGAAAAAGGATTGTTGGCACAAGCTCCTCTTAATATCAGACACTATTTGGAAGTTAGGGGTCTTGGAATTTTAGACATTCAAAGATTATACGGTACTGGTTCAGTAAGATTAACAACGTTTATCGATTTGGTTATAAAGCTAGAAAAATGGCAAGACGATAAAGAATACGACAGAATTGGACTTGACGAACACACTACAGAAATTTTGGGAGTTGAACTTCCATATCTTGAAGTTCCTGTAAAACCAGGTAGAAATATCGCAATGATTGTAGAAGTTGCAGTTAGAAATCAAAGACAAAAACTTTTGGGTTATAATGCTGCACAAGAGTTAAATAATAAGTTAATTGCAAATATGAAAAAAGATACTGAGGAGCATAGAAAGCAGTTAAAAAATAACAAAAAATAATTTCACAATAAAATTTTTTGATGAAGTTTGTTATTCTTGCAATGAAAAAATTATTGAGTTATAATAACTCATAGAGCGGAGTTCATCCGTTTTGATTTAAACAATTTATTTATTTATATATAGGGGGTTAAATAAATGGCAAAACACATGAAAACCATGGATGGAAATACAGCCGCTGCTCACGTAGCTTATGCA
>NZ_JAGYZD010000072.1 GCF_018371055.1 Finegoldia magna
AATAACTAATAAATTTATAAAAAATTTTATTATCAAATACTACCTAATTAGCATATTTCCCACAAACATAACTATTGGAAACGCTAATACTAACAAAAAATTCAAAATAGCCCTCACTACACTTTTTTCAATCAAAGAAAAAACAATTCCAATTATTCCTAAAATCGGGCAAATATATACCGTCACTAATCCAATAGGCCTCAGATTCCCTAAGAAATCAAACTGAAAATCCTTCAATATAAAACTAACCACAAGACACACCACGCCAATGATAAGTGTCCACAAGCTTTTGTTCTTCGTTTTGTTCATAAACTCCCTCCTATATTTAATATCATTATATCCTATTTGAGAATTATTTGATATATTATTTCATTAAAAAAGAGTGTAGAACAATCTACACCCTTGTGTTTAATATTTACGAAGCTATCAGAACCTCAGTTGCCACGCCATTTTCAACAGTAATCGATAGTCCCAATCCTGTATTACTAATTTTGTGGTAGTAATCAATAAATTCATTTGGCTTTTTATAGGCTGTAGGAGCTAGTCCGCTATGCAATTTGAATACTGTTTTGTTTGTGATTTTGAAAGTATGACTTGCGCTGTCACCTATAGGTTTACCTCCTGAAAAAGAATTGATTTCTTTAAAGTATTTCATGTTTCCAGACACTATAAGATAATCACCCTTGATTTTAACATCGTAAGCTTGGTTATACTCTCTCGATTTTGATTTAGATAATTTTGAACTAATTAAACTCGAATAATATTGACCAGTTTTTGTGTGCAAATTCTTATCTTCTTTTTTTACAGCAGGTTTTTTCCTAGTCAATATATCCTTCACAACAGTCTTTTCCCCACCAACTATAAACACGTTCTTGCCATTCAAATATTTCTTGGCATTTTCTGTCAAGCTATCTGATTGTGTAAGTACGATTGGTGCGTTGTGTTTTTTAGTTAAACTTACTGCTGACAAGCTATCTGCGAAAACTTGTCCACTTGCAAGGATTGCGTTGTTGTTCTTGTCAAATGATAGCTTTGCGATTTCTAGTGCTGTTTCGTATCTGTCTTTTCCGGAAACTCTTTTTCCTTTGAAGCCTTTTAGTGGTAGTTGGTTTTTACCACCGATTGCGATTTCTTGTAAATTGGATTGTGGATATGTTAATCCGTCACTTAAAACCATTACTGATTTGTGGTTTACAAAAAATCCTGTCGCTGCTAGTGCATCAGGGAAGTTCTTGCCACTTGCTATCAACAAATATTCTGGGTTGATGATTTCTTTTGTTTTTTCCATGACTTTTTGGGATGTTGAGTATCTGTCTTGTCCTTCAAGTCTTGTTACGTCAATCTTTTCTGATTTTAATGTTGTGTCAATTCCAGTTTTGCTGATTGCATTGTCTCCACCTACAACAAAAACTTTCTTCGCTTTCAAACGATTGATTTCATTTTTTGTTTGTGAATCTAGTTTATCTTGTGATGATAATAAAAGTGGTGCATCTAGAGCTGATGCAAGTTGTCCTGCTGACAAAGCATCTGCGAAGTTGAATCCACTTGCAAGTACAACATTCTCTGATGTAGTGTATGCTGATTTGGATATTTCTACAGATGTTTGTATTCTATCCTTGCCGGATATTCTTGTAACTTGTTGTTTATCAGCATTTGATACACCTGCTGGCACAATCATCGCCGCAACCAATGCCGCTACAGTCAACTTCTTCAATTGATTTTTTAACATATTTCTCCTCCATAATTCATTATGATATTTGAATAAAACAATAGAAATTCTCCATTATTTTGCCTTCAATATTATTATACCCCTTTTGAGATATTTTTGATAAATTCGTTCAATAAAAAAGAGTGCAGATTCCTCTGCACTCCCTGTGTTATTTTAGTTTGTCGTAAGCTTCTTTCTTTTCTTTGTATTCTTTTTCAAGTCTGGCGATTTCTTTTTCTATTTCTTTGATTTCTTCTTTTAATCTAGCAGTTTCATCTTTTAATCTAGCAAGTCTATCATTTTTTTCTTTTTTCAAGCGGTCAATCTCAGCTTTCCTGTTCTTTCTGTATTGCTCTAAATCATTTAATTCTTTTTGTGATTTAGCTTTTTCATTTAACAAGTCATCCTTATTAGTTACATCCTTATATCCTCGAATTATTTCATCAAAATTCCAAATTCTTGTTACAAAACTGTTCATTTTTCCTCCATTTAGACAGAAAGTATTATTTAATCCGGTATTTGATGTATTTCTTGCAATAGCTGCAATCCCAACAGTATATTCTATGACATCGCCAAAATATCCAAAATCAGCCTCTTTCCCATGTATTCTTTTGTAATCTTCTTTAGCTTTTACCATAGCATCTTGTGAATACTCGTTTGCATATTTTTCGTTTATTATTTTTACCACTTCATCATATACAGCTTTTCCATCATAATACCAATATTCTATTGGATTTCCCTGTCCATTGTATAAGTATTCTGTAACATTAAATGTGTTTTTATTTGAAGAATAAACATTTCTGTTACAGCTTACCATTGCTTTTGCTAAAGTAGAAAAGTTTGTACTATAAACAACATTAGCTTTATATATAAAATCTTTAAGTTGTTTATACAAATCTGCACTAGCCATTAAGTTTTCGTAGCTTGTAGCATCTCCTGGTGTTTTCTTAACATCACCTTTCTTATAATATTCGTTCAGTATATCAAGTGCCCTGTCGGCATCCATCTTGTAATCCGGATACTTTTCTCCTGCCCATTCGAAAAATGCGAATGCACCTTCATTAACTCGGGTATCAACCAATGCAAGCTCTTTGTCTATTTCTTCAATTTTATTTTCATGGTAGTCTTTTATTTTTTTATTTCTTTTTTCAAACTCTTCAATATCGCGTTGAATATATTTAATTTCATCCTCAATGGTCTTTTCGTTTTTATCTGGATTTTGATATCTTTGCAATCTATCTTGTAATTCTTTTAAATTCTCCCTTGAAAAGCTCAATGATCTCGCTACTTCATCAAGTTCATTTTTTGCTTGTCTTTTATTTAGCTCTTCAGTTTTCAATTGTCTTTCGTTTTCGATTTTATCTAACTCAGCATCTATATCTTCATGATATTCTCCATGTTCATTGAATCCTTTTTTAAATTCTTCTTTTTCTTTATCCCATTTTTCTTGAAACTCTTTTTCTCGTTTTATTAACTCCTCATCTACTTCTTTATTTCTCTCTTCGAATTCTTTTTCTAAATCTTTTCTTATAGGTTTTCCACTAGTCAAAATATCATTCACAACAGTCTTTTCACCACCAACTATTAACACATTTTTGCCATTCAAATATTTCTTCGCATTTTCTGTCAAATAATTTGATTGTGTAAGTACGATTGGTGCGTTGTGTTTTTTAGTTAAGCTTACTGCTGACAAGCTGTCTGCAAATACTTGTCCACTTGCAAGGATTGCGTTGTTGTTTTTGTCAAATGAAATCTTTGCGATTTTTAGTGCTGTTTCATATCTGTCTTTGCCGGAAACTCTTTTTCCTTTGAAGCCTTTTAGTGGTAATTGGTTAACTCCACCGATTGCAATTTCTTGTAGATTTGATTGTGGGTAAGTTACTCCGTCACTTAGTACCATTACTGATTTGTGATTTACAAAAAAGGATGTCGCTGCTAATGCGTCTGGGAAGTTTTTGCCACTTGCTATCAACAAATATTCCGGGTTGATGATTTCTTTTGTTTTTTCCATGACTTTTTGGGATGTAGAATATCTGTCTTGTCCTTCAAGTCTTGTAACGTTGATGTTTTCTGATTTTAATGTTGTGTCGACGCCATTTTTGCTTATTGCATTGTCTCCACCTACTACGTAAACTTTCTTCGCTTTCAAACGTTCGATTTCGTTTTTTGTTTGTGAGTCAAGTTTGTTTTGTGATGATAATAAAAGTGGTGCGTTAAGTGCTGATGCAAGTTGACCTGCTGACAAAGCATCTGCAAAGTTGAATCCACTCGCAAGTACGACATTTTCTGATGTAGTGTATGCTGATTTGGATATTTCTACAGATGTTTGGATCCTATCCTTGCCTGAAATTCTTGTAACTTGTTCAGACCCAGCATTTGATACACCTGCTGGCACAATCATAGCCGCAACCAACGCCGCTACAGTCAACTTTTTCAATTGATTTTTTAACATTTTTCTCCTCCATAATTCATTATGATATTTTTTATAAAATGATGGAAATCGTTCCATTTTTATAGTTAATAATATTATACATCATCTGAGATTTTTTTGATAAATTCGTTCAATAAAAAAGAGTGCAGAACATCCGCACCCTTTGTGACTTTAAAATTATTTAACTTTATCATATAAAACTTTATGAATGTTGTAGTCTTTTTCTGCCTTTTGAATTTCTTCTTCAGTCAATTTTATATTTTGTTTGATTTTAATAATTTTATCAGTATTACCTTTTTTAAGATTTTCAATTTTTTGTAATCTTAATTCTTTTTCCTTTTCAATATCCTTTATAGTTTTTTGTGCTTTTGCTTTTTCTTCAAGAAGATATTTCTTGTCATTACTCTTGTCGTATGCCTTGATGATTTCACGGTATTTTTCTTCAGAAATTTTTATTGAATCGTTCCAAATATAGTCGCTATCCATACAATATACAGTACTAAATTGCACACCTTTTAAATTTCTAGTTACAGCTGTAACATCGAGCCCATTCGCCATAGTATGAGTGTAATGCCCTATAACAGGTAAATCTTTCATATTGTGTGCTTGTCTATAATCTTCCATGGCTCTATCCATAGCTTGATTTTCTGACAAATCTGAATATTTTTTCTTAGCGATACTTAGTAATTCATTATAAATCTCTTTTTCTTTAAAATACCATCCATCAAATGGATCAGCATATCCCCAAGCCAAATTTTCCCATACACTAAATGTACCTCTGTGACCTAGAGTGTAATCTACAGATCTGTTACAACTAACTATAGACTTTGCCAAAATTTCAAAATTGGTATCAAATTTTTTCAAATCTTTAAAGTTTTCATCGTTTAATCTCAATTTATTCAATTCTTCTAGATAGTCTGCAGTTGCTAACAAGTTATCATAAGCTGAAGCATCTTCAGGTGTCTTTTTAACATCGCCTTTTTGATAAAATTCATTCAAAATTGCAAGACCCTTATCAGCATCTTCCTTGTATTCTGGATAATTTTCTACTACCCATGGTAAGAATGCAAATGCGCCTTCTTTTATTCTTTCATCAATTTTTGGCAACAAATTGTCAATATCTGAAATTTTCTTGTTAGTTTCTGCTATTATAGGTTTATTTTTTTCTTCTAATTGTTTTTCTTGATCTTCAAGGCTTTTGATTTGAGCTTTGATTTTTTCTTTGTTTTTTTCATCTTCTTCTAGTTGTTGTTTTAATTGAGCATTCAAACTAGAAAGTTGTTTTCTCTTGTCTTGTAATGTTTGTAGTGAATTATTCAGCTTCTTTTTAGCTTCAGCCTTTGTAGGAACTTTTCCTGTTTCAAAGTATTTTTTGTTTACGTACTTTTGAATTTCGTATTTTTCTTCTGAAGTAATATTTGCCAAAATATCCTTATCGACAGTTTTTAATCCACCAACAATGTATATGTTTTCTCTTTTATTCAAGTATTCTTTAGTATTGTTAGTAAGATTTTCAAATTCAGTAAGTATGATTGGCGCGTTGTGTCTTTTAGTTAAGCTTACTGCTGACAAGCTATCTGCGAATACTTGCCCACTTGATAACACGGCATTTCTGTTATCATTAAATGATCTCTTAGCTATCGCTAGCGCAGTTTCATATCTGCTTCTTCCCGCAATTCTTTCTCCTTTGAAATTATCTAATGGAAGTTGTTTTTTACCACCTATAGCTATTTCTTTCAAGTTTGATTGTGGATAAGAATTACCATCACTTAAAACCATTACTGATTTGTGATTTACCATAAATGATGTTGCAGCTAATGCATCTGGGAAATCTTTACCACTTGCAATCAATAAGTATTCAGGACTTATAAACTCCTTAGTTTTTTCCATTACCTTTTGTGAAGTTTGATATCTGTCTTTACCTTCAAGTCTTGTAACCTTGATGTTTTTCTTTTTCAAATAAGAATCAACACTGCTCTTTTTAATTGTAAGATCACCACCTACAATGTAAACATTCTTTGCCTTCAAGCGATTGATTTCATTTTCAGTTTCACTATCTAACTTATCTTTTGACGATAACAACAATGGCGCATCAAGTGCTGATGCAAGTTGTCCTGCTGATAATGCATCCGCAAAGTTGAATCCACTAGCAAGAACAACGTTTTCTGATTTTGAATAAACCGACTTAGAAATTTCAGCTGAGGTAGCTATTCTAGTTCTACCCGCTATCCTGTAAACATTTTGAGATTTAGCCTCTGACATAGTCGTTGGCAAAATCATTGCCGTAAGTAACATAGCTATAGTTACTTTTTGTAGCCTTTTAATAAGCATATTTGCTCCCTCCTTTATTTGATTTAATTATATCACACAAACTACTTTCTTATTCATCTTTTTATAAATTTTTATTTTTCTATAAATATTTATACAAATATATTTCACAAATCTTACTTATATTTTTAACATTATCCAACAATCACATACTTTAAATCCATAACTGCTAGTAATTACAACATTATCCACGATTTTCAATATACAATCTCATAAAAAAGAGTGCAGAATAATCTACACTCTCACATCTCAAATTAGTTGTTTTTGTATGTTTCTAATACTTTTTTGTAGCCTTCTTCTTTTAGTGCTTCTTCAACATATCCTCTGATTTCTTTTGTTGGATAGACGTTTCTCTTGATGGATTTCATTTTCTTCAATACATCTTCAACGATAATGTTCACATCAGAAGAGTTCATCTTTGCTCCAGCAGAATCGGATGTTTGTGCTATTGAATGGAAGATTTTTTCCTTGTCAAAGCTTTCAACATTGCCAAGTTTTTTAAGCACCCATTCTCCTTCTTCTCCGAACATTTCATCAAGCACGTTGATTTTTGCATCTTCAATAATATTTGCAACTTTGTTTGGGTCTATATCGTTATCCTTAAAATAATCAAACAAAATTCTCGTTAAATCGTTCATAAAATCCTCCTTTAAAAAATGAGAGCATCCATCAAAAACGGATGCTCAGCTTGTCAAATTTATTACCTTAAATAAGGTTTAATTATTCTATAATTTTAGAAACAACGCCTGCTCCTACTGTTCTTCCGCCTTCTCTGATGGCAAATCTTAATCCTTCTTCGATTGCGATTGGAGTGATCAATTCGATGATGAATTTTGCGTTATCTCCTGGCATTACCATTTCTACGCCTTCTTCTAGTTCGATGTTTCCTGTTACATCTGTTGTTCTGAAGTAGAATTGTGGTCTGTATCCTGAGAAGAATGGTGTGTGTCTTCCACCTTCGTCTTTTGTTAATACGTATACTTCTGCTTCAAATTTTGTGTGTGGGTGGATTGTTCCAGGTGCTGCTAATACTTGTCCTCTTTCGATGTCTTCTCTTTGT
>NZ_JAGYZD010000073.1 GCF_018371055.1 Finegoldia magna
ATTTTTTCGTTAATTAGCATATCAATGATTTTAGGTTGGATTTGCTTCAAAGCTTCCTTACCTTGTTCTGTATTAGGGTTGAAAATATCTTGTCCATAATATTGCTTGTAATCTTCCATTACCTTGTCTACATCTTTTTGGTAGATGTATTCTTTTCCAATCTTAGCTACTGCTCCGTCAGGTTTTTTAGAACATGATGTTACCATTACCATCATCATAGCTAATACAATTGCTAAAAATTTCTTCATTTTTCCTCCAATTATTTCTCATTATCCTTCAAAAGTATCGATAATACTTCAATAGGATCTCTCAAATTTTTGTCTTCAAATCCCAAAATGATTTTAGGTTTTTCTGACAAATCAAATCTCATTTCTTTTTTGTAATTTTCTGTCAAGTATTTTAATGTTTCTAATGAAATTTTGTCAGGAGAAGAAAATTGCAAGAAAAGTTCTCCCTTTATTTCTTTTATACTTTCAATGGACAATCTCGCGCAGAACGCTTTGATTATAGATACATCCATTATATTAACGATAGGCTTAGGAACATCTCCAAACCTGTCGATTAATTCATCAATTATTTCAGAATAATCATCCTCATCTTGTATAGATGCGATTTTTTTGTATATATCAATCTTGGTTTCATTTTCAGAAATGTAATCTTCCGGAATATATCCGTTGACTTTGATTTCGATTGCGACTGTATTCTTGTTTTCAGAAATAGTCTCACCTTTGGCTTCTCTGACTGCTTGTTCCAAAAGCTTCACATACAAATCATAACCGATTTTTGCGATGTGACCGTGTTGGCTTTCTCCCAAAAGATTCCCAGCTCCCCTGAGTTCCAAATCTCTCATTGCGATTTTGAAACCAGAACCAAATTCCGTAAAATCTTTTATCGCCATAAGTCTTTTTTCGGAAATTTCAGTTAATGATTTTTGTCCTTCGTATGTGAAATAAGCAAACGAAGTTCTATCAGATCGACCAATACGTCCCTTTAATTGATACAATTGCGACAAGCCCATCTTATCTGCATTATAAATTATCATTGTGTTGACATTTTGTATATCAAGACCCGTTTCTATAATAGTTGTGCACAATAGTAAATCATAAATTCCATCTTGGAAGTCAAGCATTACATTTTCTAGCTCTTTTTCATTCATTCTACCATGTGCTATCGCTATGCTTAATTCTGGAACCAATTCTTTTAATTTGAATTCCATCTGATCAATATCTTCTATTCTATTATACACAAAATAAATCTGTCCGCCGCGGTCAAGCTCTCTGATTATAGCATCTCTTATCAAACTAGGATTGTACTCTGTAACATAAGTTGATATTGGAGTTCTGTCTTCTGGTGGTTCTTCCAATAAACTCATATCTCTAATTCCTGTCAATCCCATTTGTAAAGTCCTAGGAATTGGTGTTGCTGACAACGTAAGTACATCTACATTTTCTCTCATAGATTTTAATTTTTCTTTGTGTCTCACACCAAATCTTTGTTCTTCGTCGATTACTAATAATCCCAAATCTTTGAACTTCAAATTTTTCGACAAAATCCTATGAGTTCCCACCAATAAATCTACAAGGCCTCTTTGCACATCCTTCATTATTTGTTTTTGACGTGCTGGAGATACGAATCTACTCATCATTTCAACTCTGATAGGATAATCTCTGAATCGTTCTTTTATAGTGTTGAAATGTTGTTGTGCAAGAATCGTCGTCGGAACTAAAAACGCAACTTGTTTCCCATCCATTATCGCTTTAAAACAAGCTCTGATGGCAACCTCCGTTTTACCGTAACCAACATCGCCACACAATAACCTGTCCATTGGCCTGTCCGATTCCATATCAGCTTTGATTTCTTCAATGGATCGTACTTGTGAATCTGTTTCTTCGTAAGGAAATGAATCTTCGAATTCCCTTTGCCATTCGGTATCTTGTGAGAACTGATATCCTTTTAATTTGGCTCTTTTCGAGTACAATTCAACCAAATCATCCGCCATTTCATCTACTGATTTCTTGGCTTTTTGTTTTGCCTTTGCCCAATCATTTCCACTTAGTTTATTTAAAGAAGGCTTTTTGACATTGCCACCGCCGATGTATTTTTGGACCAAATTCATTTGATCGGTTGGAATCATTAGCCTATCATTAGCTTTGTATTGAATTACAATGTAATCTTTTTGAATTCCATTTACATCGATTTTTTCAATTCCCTTGTACTGACCAATCCCGTGATTTTCGTGAACCACATAATCATCAATATTCAAATCAGAATAATTGACAATATCTTGGCCGGTGCTTTTTTTCTTCTTACGTTTTCGAATTTGTTTTTCGCGTCCGAAAATTTCCTTGTAAGTAATTATCAAATACTTAGGATCTTTTATTTCAAAACCATTAGGCAAATTCTTCTGAGTAATCAAAACCTGCGAAGATTTGATGTTCGCATTGTAATCTTCAGCTTCAAGAGTAGGAATTCCATTGGTCAAGAACAAATCCTTTAGCATATTTTTTCGTTCGATATTTGCCGCGAACACAATTTGTTTGAATCCTCTTAAACTGTTGGATTTGATATTTTCAACCAAACTGTCGATGTTTTTGTTAAAGTTTGGCGCTTCCAATGTTTTAAGCTGATACATAGCATTTGATTCGATAAGTCTAGTTCTTTTGACCAAACTTGTAATGTTGACAGATGTTTTCGATTTTATCAATTTCAAAATATCTGAAATTGGAATAAGAGATTGTTCGTGCTTGGATAAAACCTCTCCTTTTTCAACCAAATACACAAAATCTTCCAAAAATCTCTTTTCTTTTTCCTTATAAATATCATAACATCTGGACAAATCTTCAATCAGCATTATGCTGTCGTCAGCAAAATAATCGAACACAGTATCATAATCTTTTTTAGTAAGAAAACATGACACCAAGTCGATTTCGTATTCCAAATCACTTCTGATGTATTCCATCAGTTTTTCGAATTTGTCCTTGACATTGTCTACATTCTCTCCAAAAATCGGATGATTAACTCTCTTGTCCAAATTTTTCTGAATAGAATTGATAATAGAATCTTTCTTTGATCCTTCAATGATAAGTTCGCTGCAACTAATGATATCGATGAACTTGCAATCTTCGATGGATCTTTGGGTTGATACTTCGAAAAACCTCATCGAATCTATCTCATCATCGAACAATTCAATTCTTACAGGAAATCTGCTGTGTACAGGAAAAATATCTACAATTCCACCTCTTATAGCAAATTGTCCCTTGGATTCTATGGTGTCTACTCTTTCGTATTTCAATACCTTCAACTTTTCTTGAAGTTCTTCCAAATTTATCAAATCGGTGTCTTTGATTGTAAATGCATATTTTTTTGCAACTGATTTTTTGGTGATTTTCTTAGTTAAAGCATCAAATGTCGTAACGATAATAAATTTTTCGTCGTTTAACAATTTGAACAGCACATTCACTCTTTGATCTTCTGCATTATCATCTAGTGATCTTGCGTTGTACAAGTTGAGTTCTCTGCTTGGAAAAAATTCGCAAATATTATCTTCAATATCATTCAAATATTCCGTCAAATTCCTCGCTCTCATATTGTCTTCTACGACTACTACAAGAGGTTTGTCTATGTTTTTGGATGTGGCATACACAAAACTTGCGAAAGCTTCCTTAATGACACCGTGAATGTAAATCGACGAGTTATCAGATGATAAAGAATTTAAATATCCCTGAAATTCTGTGTTATCTTCGTAAATTTTAGTTAGAAAATTCATATCATGCTTTTCCCATTGAAGTTGTTCATAGCGTAATCGACATTTTCTTCAACTATTTTGATAGCAGCTTCACTTGACATGTCGATTTCTTTTTCCAAAACTTCGAATTCCTTCTTGCTAAATTGTGACAACACAAAATCTTTCAGATCATATTTATCATTTTGACCGACAGAGACTTTGATTCTTGCGAAATCTTGCGATTGAATCAAATAAATTATGGACTTCAACCCATTGTGAGTTCCCGCAGATCCTTTCTTTTTTATCCTAATAGTTCCAAAAGGAATATCAATGTCATCGCAAATAACAATAAGATTTTCTGCTGATAAATTATAATAATTAAAACAATCCAATATAGCTTTTCCAGAATCATTCATATACGTTGAAGGCTTCATCAATATCACCTTTTCGTTTCCGATAAATCCCTCACCAATCAACGATTTGAATTTTAATTTGTTCACCTTAATATTCAATTTTTTTGCCAAATCATCTATAACCATAAATCCGGCATTGTGTCTTGTGTATTCGTACTTACTTCCTGGATTACCCAGTCCTGCGATTAAATACATATAATCATTCCATTTCTATCTTTTTTTCTTATAAACCCAATCTTTTTTATTTTCTTGGCGACTTCTTCCAATTGAAAGTGCGCCTTCTTCAACATCCTCAGTAATTGTAGTTCCACAAGCGATGAAGCTGTCTTTTTTCAAAGTCACAGGAGCAATCACATTTGAATTAGAACCGACAAACACATTGTCTTCAACTACGGATCTGTGTTTGTTCTTGCCATCGTAATTTACGAAAATCACTCCACAACCGATGTTGATATTTTCCTTCAAATCACTGTCCCCAACATAAGCCAAGTGACCTGCTTTTGTTTTGTTTCCTACAGTTGAGTTTTTGATTTCAACAAAGTTTCCGATATGAACATTTTCTTTCAAAACGCTGTTTGGTCTCAAATGTGCAAAAGGTCCGATGTCTGTATTTTTTCCAACAACAGAATTTTCGATGTATGATGATTTGATAACCACATTGTCATCGATTTTGGAATCCACGATTTCGCAATCTCCTTTAATCAAACAATCAGATCCTATTTCTGTGTTTCCGTAAATTCTGCAAGGTCCAATAATAACAGTGTCCCTTCCAATTTTTACGGACGGTTCAATAATTACAGAATCTGCATTTGAAATTACAACGCCTTCTTCCATGTATTTTTGGTTGACTCTTTGTTTCAAAATTTCTTCGCAGAAATACAATTGAGCTTTTGTATTGATTCCATAAGTTTCGTTGACATCAGAGTGTTTGAAAGTCTTGATGATTTTGCCGTCTTTTCTGATGATTTCGAAAATATCTGTCAAATACATTTCACCTTTCGAATTATTTGTACCGATTTTTTCAATCGACATCTTCAACACATCGCCGTTTACAATCATCATGCCGCTGTTGAACTCTTTAATTAAAAGTTGTTCTTCGTTACAATCTTTTTGTTCTACGATTTTGAGCAAATTGCCGTCGTTATCTTTTACAATTCGTCCGTATCCAAATGGATCGTCGATTTCACTTGTAAGAACTGTTGCAACTGAATTTTGTTGTTCATGGAAATCAAAAAACTTCTTCAACGTTTCTTGCTTTATCAACGGAGTATCTCCCGTTAAAATAATAACTTTATCGTCGTCATTTATTTCATCCAAACATAATTTAACGGCATATCCTGTTCCATAAGGATACTTTTCTCCTATATTTTGTTTTACTAAATGAATACTTTCATCTAAGTTTTCTCTTAAAATATCGTAATTATTTCCGCCGACTACTATTTTTTGATCCACAAAATCACAAGCATCCATGACGTAATCAATCATAGTCTTGTTCAAAAGTTTGTGCAAAACTTTTGAGTTGTGAGATTTCATTCTAGTGCCTTCTCCGGCAGAAAGTATAATAGCTTTCTTCATTATTCATCTCCTAAAAAATTGTCATTACCATTATACTATAAAACAGGAAATTTAAAAGCATATATTGTTAAAATAAGTCAAAGATGTCAACTTTTATCTAAAATTTGATATAATGTATGTGGTGATTATATGAAAAAATTTATATTAGTATTTTTAACATTAACAATGTTAGTTGGCTGTTCTCAAGAAAAAGGTGAAAATAAACCAGTTCCAAAAGAACCAGCACCACAAGTAAATGAAAATGCTGAATCTTCATCTAAAGATTTTGAGAAACACGAAGCCACACTTTATGACAAATTTGACACAGTAATAAGATATAGTTTGTATACAAAATCTGAAAAAGAATTCAATGAGTATTCCAAGTTTATCAACGATGAATTTGACAGACTTCACAAACTATACAGCACTTACGAAAATTTTGATGGCGTAGATAACGCAAAGACAATCAACGATAACGCAGGAGTTAAACCTGTAAAAGTCGACAAAGATTTGTTTGATTTAATCAAATGGTCAGTAGAAGATTATTCCAAATACAATAAAAAAACAAACATTGCATTTGGTTCTGTAACTGATTTGTGGAAAGAATACAGAGACAACGCTCTGGAAAAGAAAAAAATCGAAATTCCTTCAGCAGATGTTTTGAAAGAAAAAAATCTTCACACAAGTATCGACAACATAGTTTTGGATGAACAAAACAGCACAGTTTTCTTGAAAGATAAAGATTCAAGACTAGATTTGGGTGCCACTGCAAAAGGATATGCCACAGAAAAAATAGCCCAAGAAGTAGAAAAACGTGGACTAAAATCTGGAATTATCTCAGCAGGTGGAAACGTCAGAACAATTGGAAAACCAATCATAAAAGGAAAAGACAGCTGGGTAGTCGCAATCCAAAATCCTAATTTGAACGAAGAACCAGACAAGCAATACGTCGCAATCTTGAAAATACCAGAAACAACATCTATGGTTACAAGTGGTGATTATCAAAGATTTTACGTTTACAACAACAAAAAATACCACCACATAATTGATCCGGATACACTAAATCCAGCAGATCATTTTAAATCAGTGACAATCGTCACAAAAGATTCTGGACTTGCAGATTTCCTATCTACAACAGTTTTTGTTATGAATTACGAAGAAGGAAGAAAATTAGTCGATTCATTAGACGGCGTCGAAGCATTCTGGGTATTTGAAAACAACGACATCAAATACACGGACGGCTTAAAAGATATTATAGAACTAGAAAAATAGAATCAATAAAATAGTATGATATTTTATTGAATATGTGGTAGAATATTATTGCTATTAAATCAAACATAAGGAGGATTTTTATGCACCCAATGATACAAAGATTTGTGGATTCAGAATTTTTAGATGAACAACAAGCAGAATTCATCGAAAAAGCAATCGAAAACCACGAAAATATTATTATCTCAGGACATAGATCAACAGGAATCAGACAATTATTAGCTATTATGATGGGAATTGCTAAGAAACAATTCAAATCAGTACAAGTTAAAGGATTAGAAAGCATGGACGAAGATGCTGAATACTATTTAATTCCTGGTATTGACACAGAAGAATTCGAAGATATCGTTCAAAAAGCATTCGATAAACCAAATTCTTCACTAATCACAATCAAAGAACCAGAACACCCATACTCAATTATGAAAATAATGAAAAAAGGTGGCAAAAATTCAGGAGATTACACAAAAGTTGTAAACTTCTTAGAAGCTCGTAAAATCGATGGCGTTCCATTCATGATTAGTACAACAAAAATGACTTACAAC
>NZ_JAGYZD010000366.1 GCF_018371055.1 Finegoldia magna
AAATCATACATATTTCTTGCGATAAACTCTGTAGGGCTATTGTTTGATATGATATTTTTTGGATATCAATCGATACTCAATTCTCAAGGAAGAACGAAATCTATGACAATTATATCGACAATTTCATCTGTGACAAACGTCGTTATAGATCCATTCTTTATTTTTGATAATGTTTTGGGAATCCCAGGACTCAACATGGGTCTTGCAGGTGCTGCATGGGCTACAGTTTTATCCAAAGTATTGCTTGTAGTTTTTGCGATAATAGTTGTCAAAAAAGAATCTGAAATCGAAGTTAGTTTCAAAAACTTCAAACTAGATATGGGAATTATCAAACACATTTTCTCCATCGCTATCCCAGCTTCACTTGGATCAAGTGGGGAAGCTATTGGGTTTACTGTTCTTAATGGATTTATCCAATCATATGGTACAACTACACTTGCTGCATTTTCTATGGGCAACAGATTGTCCGATATATTCAATCAAGGAGCTATAGGAATTGGAATGGCGTTGACATCAATTACAGGACAAAATATTGGAGCGGGAAAAAAAGAAAGAAGCAAGGATATTTTCAAACGTGCAAATATTATAATAACTTTCTTCTCTTTAGCTTCTGCGATAATTATTTTGCTTTTCAAAGACCAATTGCTGTCCATATTCATCAAAGACCGTTCAGATATAGAACTATGGAGACAAGCAAGTGAATACATGTACTTCTCAGCGATAATTACGTTTTTCATGGGATATTTCTCAGCGATTAATGGTTTCTTCCAAGGTGTTGGAAAAACAAAACTTACAATGTATTTGTCTCTTGCGAGATTATGGGTACTAAGACTTCCACTTATTATGATACTAAAGAGTTTGACAGATTTGGGATCTACAGGAATTTGGATTTCAATGTTAGTGTCCAATGGATTGACAGTTATCGTGGGATTTATAATTTATAAAAGAGGAAGATGGGAAAGATAAGGCTGATGTTTAACATCGGTCTTTTTTTATTGGATAATTTATCATAACAAGTGCAACATAAAATAACTCATAGCTAATCAGCTGTGTTAATATGTAAGTGACCAAACAAAACATATTAAAAGGAGCGAT
>NZ_JAGYZD010000367.1 GCF_018371055.1 Finegoldia magna
ATTTTGAAAATAAGGACGGCAATGTTAAGTTGAATTTTTCTCATGGAGATGGGTATTTAATGAAGTTGATTAAACTTCTTGATGAAGAAAATGTTCAGTACAGTTCTTTAAATGTCGAAAAGCCAAGTCTTAACGATGTTTTCTTGGAATTAACGGGCAAAGATTTGAGGGATTGATATGTTTCTACATTCATTTAAAAATACTTTTAAGCTGCTTTTGAGACAAAAAGCTATGCTTTTTTGGGCGTTGATGTTTCCGATTGTTTTAGGAATATTCTTCAAATTAGCATTTGGAAATATCAATGAAAATAGTAAATTCAAAACCATTGATGTAGCTGTTAATGAAACTCTTATGCAAGACGACAATTTCAAAAACTTCATGAATGAGATGGAAGATGAGAAATATTTCAAGGTTGTAGAATCAAAAAACGAAGATATATTGAATACTAACGAAGATGTAAAAGCGTACATTGATTCGATGGATAAAATCTACACAAAAAAATCTGGGATTTCTGAGACAATCGTCGAAACTATTATGAATTCATATTCTCAAAAGGTATCCATGATAACTAAGATAATGCAGAAAAATCCGACGGCTGATATCGGGAAAGTCTTAAATGTTGACGATCACATCAAAGACGTTTCAAGAAAAAACATGAATCCTGTGAATGTGTTTTTCTACACGCTTTTAGGGATGACGACGATTTACGGATACATGTGGGGACTTTTCGTTAGTTTCCAATACGAAGCAAACTTGTCTACAAACGCAAAGCGTAACGCAGTTTCTCCAACTAAAAAAAGCACTATGCTTTCTGCATCGGTTCTTGTCAGTTGGATAATCAATTTCACAATAACAGTTTTATTTATCGCATATTTGAAATACGCACTTGGAGTTGGATTCGGAGATAGAATTGGGGCGATAATAGGACTTGCAAGTATTTCATCTTTTTGTGGAGTTGCGTTTGGAATCTTAATCGGAGTATCCAACAAAAAAAGTCTAGATACAAAAACCGGAATGGGAATCGCTATTACGATGCTGATGTCTTTTTTAGCGGGAATGATGGTTCCAGAAATAAAAGTAATCATCGCAGAGAA
>NZ_JAGYZD010000074.1 GCF_018371055.1 Finegoldia magna
AAACAATGGTGCGAATATTTTTCCGATGAACGCCAATATAGTATCGGTACTATCATCAGCGAAATGAACAAATTCTCCCTTAACAGAAATATTTTGTAATACCCAAACACCAATTGATGCAACTAAAATTATTGTACCAGCTTTGATGATGAACGATTTAACTCTATCCCAAGTTACATGCAAAATATTTGAAACAGTTGGTGTGTGATATTCTGGAAGTTCCATTACAAATGGTGCCGGTTCTCCAGAAAACGCCTTAGTTTTTTTCAAAATAAGTCCACTAACTATTACTGCTAAAATTCCTGTGAAATACAATAATGGGGCAAACCACCATTGACCGAAAATCGCTGCTGCAAATAATGCAATAATTTCTGTTTTTGCGCCGCAAGGCATAAATGATGCGACAATTATAGTCATTTTTCTGTCGTTTTCATTTTCAATAGTTCTTGTCGCCATAATTCCTGGAACTGAACAACCAGTACCAATTAAAATTGGAATAAATGATTTTCCAGATAATCCAAACTTTCTGAACATTCTATCCAAGATGAATGCAATTCTTGACATATATCCAATATCTTCCAAAATCGCAAGCAACAATTCTAGTGCAGCAATCAATGGCAAGAAACCTAATACTGCACCAACACCGGCAACAATACCATCAACAACAAGGCTTGTAACCCATTCGCTAGTTCCGATTGCTTCTAGTCCTTTTGTAGCTAGATTTCCTAAACCATCAGTCATTACAGTATCTGCCCACCAATCGTGGAATGGAGGTCCACCAACCACCTTTACCGCAATAAAGTAAACGGCTATCATTATCAATACGAAAATCGGTAATGCCAAAAATCTGTTAGTAACCACCCTATCGATTTTATCACTAGTAGTTAATCCATTTCTTCCTTTTTGTACAGAATTTGAAATTACTGAAGTAATGAATGTATATCTTTCATCAGTAATTATGGATTCACCATCATCATCGTATTCGTCTTCGATTTTAGAAACAATTTCTTCAACTTTTGATTTTTCTTCATCAGTCATTTCAATAACTTGCAATGCTTTTTCATCTCTTTCCAAAGCTTTTACTGCAAACCATCTTTTTGATTCAGAATTTTTTATAGATTCAACACTATTTTCTATTTCAACAAGTACATTTTCAATCTCATCGCTAAATGAATTGATTGATTTGTGATGAGTGTTTACTTGTTTTTGTGCAACTTCGATTAATTCATCCAAATTTAATTTTTTCAGTGCTGAAACTTCAACTATTGGAACTCCCATTTTTTCAGAGATTAGTTTTGTGTTTAATTTGTCGTTATTTTTCTTAACGACATCCATCATATTAAATGCTAAAACCATCGGAATTCCAATTTCAGATAATTGTGTCGCAAGATATAAGTTTCTTTCGATATTTGAAGCATCAACAACATCAATAATTACATCTGGCTTTTCATTTATTAAGTAATTTCTACTAACAACTTCTTCCAAAGTATATGGAGAAAGAGAATAAATTCCTGGTAAATCCGTAATTTTGATATCTTTGTTATTTTTTAAGGTTCCCTCTTTTTTTTCTACAGTAACGCCTGGCCAGTTACCAACATATTGGTTGGAGCCAGTCAATGCGTTAAACATCGTGGACTTACCACTATTAGGGTTACCTGCTAAAGCAATTCTGATTGACATAAGTCCTCCTAATTATTTATCTATAATTTCTATTAAAATATTTTCTGCATCATCTTTTCTAAGACTTAATTCATATCCTCTCAAATTGATTTGAACTGGATCTCCTAATGGTGCAACTTTTCTGATATAGATTTCTACATTTTTTGTAATACCCATATCCATTATTCTTCTTTTAACAGGACCTTTTCCCAAAATCTTAACAACCCTGTAGTATTTTCCTACTTCAGCGTGTTTAAGATTCATTTCGTTATCCACTTATGTACCCTCCTTAATTAAATATGATTTACCATAATTCTCATAGCTATATCTTTTCCAATAGCCACTCTTGAACCTTTTATTTTAACTATCAAATTTCCGTAACTTTCTGAAACAACAGTAACTACTGCTCCTTCAACAAAGCCCATATTATTCAATAATTTTTTTTGTGAATCATCTTTTATTTTTTTTATTTTTACGATTTCAAAATCTTCATTTAGCGGCACTAATGCCAAATTCATTTAATCACCTTCATTTAAACGTTTAAATCTATTACATTGATATTATATTGATAAAGAGTATTAATGTCAAGCGGAATTGAGAATTATTTTCTCTTATGTTTTCATTTGTTACAAAATTATTGCAATTTGCTAATAAAATTTACACTACATTTTATATTTGATATAATATCTCAAGAGATAAAAACAAAAAAGCGCCAGACCTTTACGGTTAACGAGGGATAGAGTTATCGAATTTTTCGGCGGGAGCTCTATAGGTAACACAGCCTTAGCATTTAACAAAGTTCAAGAGCAATTTTGAAACAAAAATAATGAAGTGTATCTCTAAAAAACTTGGAGGTAAATATATGTGCGGAATAGTATGTTATAACGGTGAAAAATCAGCCGTAGAAATCATATTAAACGGATTAAAATCTCTGGAATACAGAGGATATGATTCAAGCGGTATTTCTGTAGTAACAGACAAAATCGAAACAGTAAAAAGAAAAGGAAAATTACAAAATTTAATAGATTCTATCGGTGAAATCGACAACGACGCAAGTGTCGGAATTGGTCACATTAGATGGGCAACTCACGGTGAACCAAATGAAATTAACGCTCACCCACAAGTAAGTGAAGACCGCAAATTTTCAGTTGTTCACAACGGTATTATCGAAAATTACAAAGAATTAAAAAAAGAATTAGAAGATAATGGCTACACATTCAAATCAACAACTGACACAGAAATTGTGGTTGCTTTGATTAACCACTACTACAAAGACGATTTATTAGAAGCTGTAAAATCTACAATCAAAAGATTAAAAGGAGCTTATGCATTAGGAATTGTTTCAGAATACGAAAAAGACAAACTAATCGCTGTGAGAAAAGAATCTCCATTGATTTTAGGAAAATGTGACGACGGAATAATCTTAGCCAGTGATATTCCTTCCGTTTTAAAATATACAAGAGACATTGTGTATTTGGAAAATGGAGATATCGTAGAAATCGACAAGAAAAATTACACAATTTACGACAAAGATTTCGAAAAAGTAGATCGTGAAGTTAAAACTGTAGACATGACAATTGATCAAGCTAGTAAAGGTGGCTACGATCATTTTATGTTAAAAGAGATTCACGAACAGCCAGAAGTTGTTAAAAAGACTTTGGAAGTTAATGTAAAAAATAACGTAATAGATTTTGCAGAAAATTCATTAACTAAAGAAGAATTATCGAAAATCAATAAAGTATACATTGTTGCATGTGGTACAGCTTATCATGCAGGTGAAGTTGGCAAAGTTGCTATTGAAAAATTGGCAAAAATCCCTGTAATTACTGATATCGCATCAGAATTCAGATACAACGATCCATTTATAGATGAAAACACACTTGTGATTTTGATTTCTCAATCAGGAGAAACTGCTGATACATTGGCAGCTCTTAGAGAATCCAAAAACAAAGGTGCAAAAATCTTGGCAATTACAAACGTAGTTGGCTCATCAATAGCAAGAGAAGCTGACAAAGTTATCTACACTTTGGCTGGTCCTGAAATTGCAGTAGCCAGTACGAAAGCATACATTTCACAATTAGTTACAGTGATAATGTTGGCTTTGGATTTTGCAAAAAAATTAGGCACTATCGAAGATGTCGAATATTCAAAATACATCGAAGAATTAAAAACAATGCCTGAAAAAATAGATGAAACATTAAAATCAGAACCTATAACTGAAAAAATAGCTGAAGCTATCAAGGAAGATAAATCGATGTTCTTTATTGGACGTGGACTTGACTTCTTGAGTGTAAAAGAAGGAGCTTTGAAGTTAAAAGAAATATCCTACATTCACACTGAAGCATTCCCTGCAGGAGAATTAAAACACGGTTCAATCGCTTTGATAGAACAAAACACTCCAGCATTATCAGTTATTACACAATCAAAATTAGCTGAAAAGACAATATCAAACGTTCAAGAAGTTGTGACAAGAGGAGCTAAGGTATTCACAATCACAGTTGAAGGCAATGACAATATGAAAGACTTCTCAGAAGAAATCATCTTCATTCCTAAAACTTTAGAATTATTGTACCCTATACTTTCAGTAGTTCCTGAACAATTATTGGGATATCATACATCCTTGAAAAAAGGCTTAGACGTAGATAAACCACGTAACTTAGCAAAATCAGTTACAGTTGAATAAAAAATACGGAGTGCTCATTTTAAAGTGAGCACTCCTTTTTTGATGATTAATATTAAATTTTCTAGCTAAAATTTATAATTCTAAATTAGGATAAACTTTCAAATCAAGTCCGTCTTGTTTTCCGTTGATATAATCATAATATCCAGCAGTTGCAATCATTGCGGCGTTATCTGTACACAAGATTTTATCTGGGAAATACACTTGTATTCCTTTTTCTTCTGCTTTTTCCAAAACCCTGTCTTTTAATCTGGAATTTGCTGCAACCCCACCACTTAGAACGAAAGTTTTTTGGTTTTTTTCTTCTAATAATCTAAAAGATTTTTCTACCAAAACATCTATGACTGCTTCTTGAAAAGATGCTGCGACATCTTCTTTTATTATTTCTTCGTTTTTTTGATTTTTATTGTTCAAATAATTTAGTACAGCTGTTTTCAATCCACTAAAGCTGAAATCGTAACTGTCTTTTTCAAGCATTACTCTTGGAAAATCAATCGCTGTTGGGTTTCCTTGTTTTGCAAGTCTGTCAATAACAGGTCCACCTGGATATTCCAATCCCAACGCACGTGCAACTTTATCATAGCTTTCACCACAAGCATCATCTCTTGTAGACCCAATTATTTCGTAATTTTGATAATCTATAACATCTATTAAATAAGTGTGACCTCCTGATACAACCAAAGAAATAAATGGCGGTTCTAATTCTTTGTGGCTAATGTAGTTTGCACAAATGTGACCTTGCATGTGATTAACACCTACAAGTGGTTTCTTTAAACAATAGCTCAAAGATTTTGCACAAGAAATCCCAACCAATAATGCACCAATAAGTCCCGGACCTTTTGTGACGCAAATTACATCAATATCTTTCAATGTTAAATTCGCTTCGTTCAAAGATTGTTGCAAAATAGAATTCATCGCTTCTAAGTGAAGGCGACTCGCAACTTCTGGAACCACACCACCATATCTTTTGTGTACATCTATTTGAGAAGAAATCACATTACTCAACACTTCTCTTCCATTTTTTACAATCGCAACGCTTGTTTCATCACAAGAAGTTTCAATCGCAAGTGTAATTATATTTTCTTTAATATCATCCATATTCAACATCATCCTCAATGCGTCCTCTTTTGGAGTATCGTAATATCCGTTAATTCTGCCGTTTTTCTGAAATCCAAATTTTGTGTAAAGATTAATTGCCTCAAAGTTAGATTCTCTAACTTCTAAGAAAATATTTTTGACATTTTCCTTTTTGCAAAAATCCAACATGTATTTTATAAGTTCCGTTGCAATTCCTTGGTTTCTACAACTTTTCTTCACAGAAATTGTGTGTAACTCAGCTTCATCAACAACAACTGAAAAACCAAAAGTTCCTACAATTTCTCCGTTATTTTCTCCGACATAATAATGATTACATTCATTTTTCAAACAAGCTTCGTATCCTATTTTGCTCCAAGCATCAGAAAAACTCTCTTTTTCAATCACCACAACATCATCCAAGTCAAAGGCTGTCATCTCTCTAATTATCATTACTGTGTCTTCTTTCATAATCGCGTTGTGCTTGTGATTTTCTCACATAATCTGGGCTAAGAGTGTAATAGCTATCAAATGTTTCAGTTTTATTTGCCAAGTCGCAAATCGACCTTGTAATGCAATTATTCAATGAAGAATTTGCAAGGTGGAAATTATCCTTTGAATTGATTTCATCTACAAAAGAATACACTCCATCTCCAACGAAAATATATTCCTTATCATCGTCTAGTTTTTCTATCAAATCTTCAAAATAAATCAAATCATCTTCCATCAATCGTTCTAATTTTGAATCGTTAGTGAACATTGAGTAGTAAACCCTTCCACCTCTAGCATCTAAAATAGGAATAATAATTTTGTCAGTGCTGATCATATTTGCCAAAGCTTCCAATGTAGATATGCCGACGATTTTCTTGTCAAAAACTTGTGCAAAAGTCTTCGCAGTAGTCATTCCTATTCTAAGACCAGTAAAAGAACCTGGTCCTTTGCACACTGCAAACACGTCCACATCTTCAATATCTGTGTCTAATTTTTCAAGCATTTGCTCAATCATCAAAACCAAAGTTTCGCTGTGAGTTTTCTTTTGATTTATATTATAATCTCCAACAATCAGCCCATCTTCCATCAAAGAACAAGAGCTAATCATAGTTGAAGTATCAATCGCTAAAATTTTCATTTAATTCCTCTATAATTTCTTTTTCTCTTTTGTTGTTACCGTCAATTTTTATTTTTCTGGAAACATCACCAGTTTTTTCAATGTAAATCTCGATTAAATTTCTAGGCATATAAGACTGTGCCTGACTTGCCCATTCAATTATAGTAATTCCCTCAGGATACAACAACTCATCTATATCCAAGGATTCTATCTCCATCTCATCTTCTAATCTATACAAATCAATATGATTTAATTGAACATCACCATAGTATGTATTTACCAATGAAAAAGTCGGACTAGTTACATTGTCTTCAATTCCAAAACTTTTCGCAATGGACTTTGTAAGTGTAGTTTTTCCAGCTCCCAAATCACCAATCAAAGATATTACATCTTGTTTTTTTAAAGCTTTCGCAAAAACTTGTCCAAATTTTTCAGTATCTTTTAAATCATTTAAAATATATTCCATAAATATCACCAAATAAATTATATCACAACTGAACAACAACAAAAATGACCCATTATTTTAGATTAATGAGTCATTGTATATTTTATGAATTTTTACATGTATGTTATTGATTATTTTTTCAAAAATCTTGAAATTGGCTTGTAAAGTGCGATTGTAACTGCAGATACAATGATACCTTTTACAATGTTAAATGGCACGATACTGAAAAGCACGAACATCAATGGAGTGCCTGCCAATGAATTTACTTTCGCAAACTCTTTTGTAAAATCAACCAAATTAATTCCGTACAATGGGAAAATTACAAAATAGTTAGAAATACAAGCCACTATTGTGTAAGCCAATACACCGAAAACCAATCCAGTGATTGCTGATTTTCTGCTTTTACCTTTGTTGTAAATTGAACTTGCTACAACAACAAATACTGATGATAATATAAAGTTAGATAATTCCCCAACTCCACCAGTAGTTGTTCCGTTAATTATAAAGTTCAACAAAATC
>NZ_JAGYZD010000368.1 GCF_018371055.1 Finegoldia magna
ATCAATGATGAGTTCAGTTCTAAGAATTATGACAAGTGGTATTTTGGCAGGCTGTTTGGTTAAAACGGGCGCCGCAGAAAAAATCGCCGACACGATTATAAAAAAATTAGGCGAACAAAAAGCTTTGATTGCTATTGCGATTTCTACGATGATTATCTGTGCTGTCGGAGTTTTCATCGACATTTCAGTTATCACTTGTGCGCCAATCGCACTTGCTGTTGGTAAGAAATCAAATCTTTCAAAATCAAGCATTTTATTGGCTATGATTGGTGGAGGAAAAGCGGGTAACGTAATCAGCCCTAACCCAAACACTATTGCAACTGCTGAAGGCTTCAAATTAAATCTAACATCTTTGATGTATGTGAATATCATTCCTGCAATTTGTGCATTAATCGTAACGATTATTATCGCAATGGCATTAGCAAAAAAGAAAACAGATGTCATTGATTCAAGTGATTTAGAATCTTCTGAAAGAACAAATTTGCCAAGTTTCTTCGCATCAATTATTGGTCCAGTTACTGTAATTGTATTATTGGCACTTAGACCAATCGCGAAAATCACAATCGATCCGTTAATTGCACTTCCTTTGGGAGGATTCGTGTGCTTATTGGCTACAAAAGAAACTAAAAATACCAAAGAATATGTCAACTACGGTTTCTCAAAAATAATCGGAGTTTGTGCACTTTTAATCGGTACGGGAACAATCGCAGGAATTATCAAAAATTCAACACTACAAACAGATATGATTAATTTGATTACTGCATTTAATTTACCAGCATTCATTCTTGCTCCAGTAGCAGGTATTTTAATGGGTGGTGCAACAGCAAGTACAACTGCTGGAAGTACAATAGCATCTCAAACATTCGCCAAATCATTAATTGATGCAAATGTAACTGCACTAAACGCAGGTGCTATGGTTCATGCTGGTGCGACAGTTATCGACTCACTTCCTCACGGATCATTCTTCCATGCAACTGGTGGATCTGTCAAAATGTCTATCGCTGACAGATTAAAAATCATTCCTTACGAAGCAGCCGTAGGTTTGACGACTACAATCGCATCAGTATTAGTATATTTAATTACAAAATAATT
>NZ_JAGYZD010000369.1 GCF_018371055.1 Finegoldia magna
TTGATTTGTAAATATTCTTGCATTTAAATACCTCCTAAAGTTCTGTTTCTTCTACTACATACGCATGTTTTTCATCAGAATCTACTAATGAATTGATTGCATACGCTGCACTTTTCAAGTTTTCGTTAGTAACTGTTGATGATAAATTACTGAATGTCTTGGAACTTTTCTTTTGTGTTCCGTTTACATCATTTACTGAAGTGATTTTTAATTTTTTCATTTTCACTCCCCCTTTCATTTATACATACATTCCGGGGAGAGTTATTACTATTCTGATTTGAAAAATTTGGGTATAATGTAATTAACACAAGAAAGGTTGTGAAATTTATGAAAAGGTTATTAAAAATTTTACTTACGATTGTGATCGTCTACTTAATTGTCGGCTGGACTGTTAATCATCCAGTTCAATATTTTTGTGGAAAACACAGGCTGTATTCTTTTATGCAACAGCAAGGAACTAATAAAGATAATATTTTGAAGATTTCATCAAGCTATGATTATAAAGCCGGTAATTCTGAATTTAATGTGATTTTTAAGGATGATCCATTGGTTGAATACAGATACAGTTATCGTTTGGTTAATTTTAGATTGAAAAGTTTGCCGCATTTGTTTGAAGATACGAACAAAATCATTGTTTTTATTTACGAATACCCTACAGGAAGTCCTATCGGAAACACCTATTTCAAAAAGGCAAAATACATGAAATACACTGAAGAATGGTATTAAGAGGTGAATATGAAAAATAAACTATACAAATTTATCAAAATTGTGATCTGTATTTTCGTAATTTACAATGTTGTGTGGTGGGTTGTTGATCATCCAATTCAAAGCTATTTCGCAAACAAAAAACTAGACCAAGTCCTCACTTTACAAGGAACAGACAGATCCAACATCAAATCAATCGAACAAAATAGTGAACCAAGTAAGAACACTACAAGTTTTACGATATATTTCAAAGACGATCCCAATACACAATACGAGTACCGATATTTCTTGTACTCAAATGTTTATTTGAATCCTAGAAAAAATAACTACAACAAGATGTTTTGTTTTGCTTATGATAAAAAATTAGAAAAAGAAAAAAAT
>NZ_JAGYZD010000370.1 GCF_018371055.1 Finegoldia magna
GATGAATTGTCAAATCAAATGCAACACCTATGGTAAGAGACCAAAAAGTTCTTCTATAGGTGTATTATATTTTATACATTTTCTAGGTCTATTGTTCATTAAATTTAAGTTATGATTTAAATCATCTATATCTACTTCTGATAAATCCATACCCTTAGGATAAAACTCTCTTAATAGCCCATTACTATTTTCATTTGTACCTTTTTGCCAAGCGCAGTAGGGATCACAAAAATATGTTTTGCATCCTAACTCTTTTTCTATTTTTTCGAATCCTGAAAATTCTTTACCTCTATCAAAGGTTATTGTTTTTACTAATGCTTTTGGAAAATCTTTTAGTGCATTGATTATTGCTAGGGTTACATTTTCTGACTTTCTATTTTCAACCAGGATTGCTATATAATATCTAGATTTTCGTTCTGCTAAAGTTACAAAACAATAACCACTTTTCCTTTTATGGTCGTTTCTGCCTGATTCTACAGTATCTCCTTCCCAGTGACCTATCTCTTGCCTTTTATATATTTCTTTAGGTCGTTTCTTAATAGTTCTGCCTTTATCATTGAATTTCCCTCTCTTTTCTGCTGGTCTTTTAAATTTTCCTTTTCTTCTCAAATTTTCCATACTGGTTTTTGGCACCTTTTTTGCGCGTATGAGTCTATATATAGTTGATGTAGATGGCATTTCATGAATCACACTTGTTCTTCTATTTGATATTTGTTCAGGTGACCAATGTTCGTTAATCTTTATAGTTAAATATTCAATGACATCTTTGGAAATATTACTTTTTCTATGGCAGTCCTTCCTTCTATCAATATATTTGTCGTTTGCCTTTACTGGGAAGTACTTAGTATAACTTCCTCTACTAACTTTTATTTTAGAAGAATTTCTTTTAATTTCACGAGATATTGTACTAGGTGACCTTTTAAGTGCTTGTGCAATTTTCCTTATACTCATTCCTAAATTTAAAAATTGATAGATACAAGCTCTCTCTTCTATGGTAAGATGGTTATAGCTCATAGTTAATCGCTCCTTTTAATATGTTTTGTTTGGTCACTTACATATTAACACAGCTGATTAGCTATG
>NZ_JAGYZD010000371.1 GCF_018371055.1 Finegoldia magna
TTAGGAGAAATAATCTCTGTTCCAAGCGGAAACTTTAAGCAGATTATAGTGGATCAGGTTGAAAGTATGGAGAAACCGCTCGCTCACCTGTTGCCTGAAATGACATCGAATCTCTTAGGTTCTTTGAGTATATTTATTTACTTATTATTTCTTGATTGGAGAATGGCTCTTTTATCATTAGTATCCATTCCTGTGGGGATGCTTTTTATGGGACTCGTAATGAAAAATTATGCTGTTCAATATGAAGGATCTGTAAAGGTAAATCGAGAAATGAATTCTGCAATTATTGAGTATGTTAATGGAATAGAAGTGATAAAAACATTTAATCAAGACAAGAGATCGTACGCAAAGTACAAAGATAAAGTCATTGCAAATGCAAGATACTTTTATGAATGGATGAAGAGCTGTCAGTTACCTGTATCTTTATCTAAAAATATATCTCCTACTACAATGATAACAGTGCTTCCATTTGGTTGGTATTTCTACATTAGCGGCAGTTTAAGTGCAGAAGTATTTATATCTGTAATTATTCTATCTTTAGGTATTGCAGGACCTTTACTTGAAACAATCAATTTTGTTGATGGTCTTGCTAAGATAGGAACTATTGCTAATTCTATTAACTTAATTTTAGAAGGAAAAGAACAAAAGCATTCTGATAGAGAAGTAACTATCCAGCAATATAATATTGATTTACAAAATGTAAAGTTTGGATATGAAGAAGAAAAAGAAATTCTTCATGGAATATCCCTAAACATAAAAGAAGGGACAACAGTGGCTTTTGTTGGACCAAGTGGAAGTGGCAAGTCAACTTTAGCAAAATTAATAGCTGGATATTGGGATATTACGGAAGGAAATATAAATATTGGTGGATACAATCTTAATGAAATTCCATTAAAGCAATTATATAGTTTAACTGCCTTTGTTTCGCAGGATAATTTTTTGTTCAACGAAAGTATTAGGGAAAATATCCGAATGGGTAATCCAAGTGCCAGTGATAAAGAAGTAGAAGACATTGCTAAGAAATCGGGTTGTCATGATTTTATTATGAAAATGGAACATGGTTACGATACGGTTGTC
>NZ_JAGYZD010000372.1 GCF_018371055.1 Finegoldia magna
CAGAAAGGAACAAATAATGAAACAAATGAAAAACCCAAATGAAACAAATGGATACGTAATGCTTTACACAATGCAAGATAAAAGATCACTAGACGTATTGAAAAAAGAAAAAAGATTCATCAACAAATTGGAATACGCAAGTGAACATTTGGGAGACATCTATGAGTTTTTCAGAGAAAAATACACCTATTTCGTCAAACAAGCAGAAACAATCGTCCCCAAACCTGACGATGTAAAACTACCAATATGGTGCTCAGTTAGTAACAAAAATTGCATGAAACCAGACCAAAACTCCGTAGCATATTGCCTCAAAGTCCCAGCAGAAAAGGTCGTCTATCTAGATGGAGCAAAATGGGACTACGTCCTCAACAACCACTACGTACCACTAGATGAAGACGATTTGAAAAATTACTACAAATACTTGAAAGATCACAAAATGCCCAACCCGTTTCTAATAGGCTCCGAAGATTATAGATATTTGTATCCCGAAGAATACAAAAAAATCTACCAAAGCTACAAAAGAATCTTCGACATCGATAAGTGGAACATCTTCGCAGTCCAAGGAAACATCTGGGAAATCACAGAAGACATGATAATCAAAGTATACTACCATGACGACCCAATAGACATATCAGAAGAAAATTTAATAGATTATTTGTAAAAATCTTAGACTTAATTGTCTAAGATTTTTGTTTGTTGATAAACAAAAAAGCAGTTAAGCCTTATTGCTAAGAATATCATACGGAGAAAATTTTGTTGATTACAAATCGAAGAAACCCGGCCAAAATTTGACCGCCGAACGTAGTGAGCTTCAAATTTTAGGGTTTCAAGATTTAGAAATAACAAATTTTCGTAGTCTAGATATTCGTGCAATATGCTTAATCTGCGTGTATTTTACCTACGTTAGCAATGAAATTACTAACCCATGTCAGCAATGTAATTGCTTACTTCTTTTCTCTTTTTTTAAAAAACACAAAAAATGCACCAGTAATTATTATTAAACAAGCGATGCTTATTAAAATATGCTCGTTGTCTATGCCTGCTTTTGGCAAAGTTTGTGTACTAGCCAACATT
>NZ_JAGYZD010000373.1 GCF_018371055.1 Finegoldia magna
GGGAAGACCTGGTTGGCACTTGGAATGCTCTGTAATGAGTAAATCAATTTTGGGTGACACTATCGACATTCACGCTGGTGGAGAAGATTTGCAATTCCCGCACCACGAAAATGAAATCGCACAATCAGAAACATGCACTGGAGCTAATTTTGCAAATTATTGGTTACACAATTCTATGATAACTGTAGATAAGGAAAAAATGAGCAAATCAAAGAACAATTTCTTCTTATTAAAAGATATCGAAAAAGAATTTGATTTGGAAGTTATCAGATTGTGGTTGTTATCAGTTCACTACAGAAATCCGATTGATTTCAGTCACGACACATTAGTTGCTACAAAAAACTCTCTGGAAAGATTGTACACTGCTAAGAGATTCTTAAATAGAATTTTGGATAACTCTTCTGAAAAAGAAGAAAAAGATGATAATATAAAAACATTCAGAGAAAAATTCGAACAAGCTATGGATGATGACATCAATACGGCCGATGCAATTAGCGTATTGTTTGATTTCATTAAATATATCAACAAAAATTACAATGAAAATACATCTAAAAATATCTTGCTTGACGCTAAGAAATTAATGGATGATATTTCTTATGTTTTGGGAATTTTATTCAAAGAAGATGACGATGATTTGGATTCTGAAATAGAAGATTTGATCGAACAAAGAAATTCTGCTAGAAAAGAAAAAGACTTCAAAAAAGCAGACGAAATAAGAGACAAACTCTTATCTATGGGAATTGTGTTAAAAGACACAAGAGATGGAGTTATATGGGAGAGAAGTAATTAATGAAGGTTAATCTAATTAGATACACTCCAGATGCACAAAAACTTGTCGCGTCAAGTGCAAAACTTTGCTATTCAGATAGTTCTGTTATGGAGATTGAAGAAGGACTAACTGATGAAAATGTAGAAAATTTCATAGATAAATTAATGGATTTGGGACACATGTCACCGGTTGAACACATTAGTTTTACTTTTGCAATAGAGGGTGTATCTAGAACTTTGACCCACCAATTGGTCAGACACAGATTAGCAAGCTACTCGCAAAAATCTCAACGATATGTGAGAGC
>NZ_JAGYZD010000374.1 GCF_018371055.1 Finegoldia magna
ATCCCAAACGCATTTCGAGTGCGCCCCGTTATGACCACTTCGATATTTCTCCAAATATAATAATATTATAGCACTTTTGTTGATTTAATCAAAAAATGTATTTTTGTTTTATCTTTGATATAATAATATTGAAATATAATTGGAGGAAATATGAAAATAATAGGACTTACACCACTTTACTATGTGGCAGAAAACAGACTTTTTATGCTTAGAAAATACATTGAACTTATCGAAAGAAATGGAGCTTACACGGTGATTCTTCCTTTCAATTCCGATAGGAAATTCTTAGAAGAAATCGTCGACAGATTGGACGGAATCGTGTTTACAGGTGGACTTGATGTCGCTCCGTCATATTACAACGAAGACAAGATTTTGGAATGTGGAATTTCATCAAATGTACGCGATGAATTGGAATTTAATCTGATGGATATTTGCTACAAAAAAGACATCCCAACTTTGGGGATTTGTCGTGGACTACAAATAATGAATGTGTATTTGGGCGGAACTTTGTATCAAGATTTGAAAAAACAAAAGGACATATCCATCATTCACTCCCAAGACAAACCATACAACGATTTGGTTCATGAGGTTACAAATTACGGAATGTTCAAAGAAAAATTTGGCGACAGATTTTATGTGAATAGCCTTCATCATCAAGAAATCAAAGATGTGGCTGATGAATTAGAAGTATTGCAAAAATCTTCTGATGATATAGTGGAAGCGGCATACGTTAAGGACAAGAAGTTCTTCTTGGGAGTGCAATACCATCCCGAAATGGCGCTGGATACTTTGGCTCAAGGACACGAAATTGTCAAAATGTTTTTGGATTCAATAAAATAGATTCAAAAAATTATGTAAACCTGTGATTGTCACAGGTTTTTTGTTTTCCTAAAACTTAGGAAAAAATCTTATCAGAATTTACGCTTATCGTTGACATAAGCTTGGTTGAAAATATTTCTGTCGATGTGAAGGAAATCCAATATTTCGTAGCTTTTTGGATATCTTCCCGAAAGCACAACTTTTCCATCTACAACTGTGATTGGAAGTTTCATTCCGTCATCAATTTTCTGTG
>NZ_JAGYZD010000375.1 GCF_018371055.1 Finegoldia magna
GAATCTCTATCACCTACTACAGCTACTTTTTTACGCATAACTTAACCTCAACTTACTCCTGATATAATCAGGTTTCAATGAGTTAATCTTTCCTACAAAGATAATCCTCAAGTTTTTAATTTCAGTTTCTTTGGCAAATAAATATCCAAATAAAACCTCAGGTCCATAAGTAACCTTCTTAATTTCCTTGATTTTTTCCATCAAATAATCGTCCATAGCTTTTTCAAAACCAGACAAACTATTTGACTTCTTGTATTCACTGATAGCTTCCTTCACATAATAGTAAATTCTAGCTTGCTTGAATAATGGACTATCTTCAGTGATTTCAGAATGCAATTCACTTTCGAATTTTTCAGATTCAATACTTCCGTTAGGAATAATAACTTTTTTCAAAAATTCTAAACTTTTCTTTTGATTTTGAATTCTAAGTAAAGTTTTGATGTTTGTAAAATCTATTAAATCTTCAACATATTCATTTATCAAATCTGAATCAATTTCTTTTGCTATTTCTGATGTCTCCACAAAATACTCTCTGTCAGCATATATATCTACCATTTGAGGATCTTTGTTTTCTTCATAATCAGCGATGGATTCTTTAATAACTTTATCAAAATGTTTCATTTCAGTATCCACGTTTTCCTTAATAGAATTTCTCATACTTTTGAATTCAATTCTAGTTATATCGCTTAACATAGAAGAAAAATCTTCATCTTTTAGATATTCTTTTATTAGCACTTTTAAATTATGATAATCGTATTTTAATGCCATTAAATCGACAGGGTATTGGAAACTACTCATATCATACATATACTTATACGTCTTTTTTAACTCGTTTTTCAAAGCTATATCATAATTCTTGTAATTATCCAGCTTTGCGAATTCTGATTGATATACTGAATCTGATAATAATCTTACCGTTTCCTCTAAGTTACTAGCATCTATCAGTCTTTCATAATCATTCTTAGTCAATAATTCCTTTTCTTTGACACGAGTTATAGCAGATTGATGTATGAAATCTTCTTTTTTCATATTATCACCTACTTCTTAAAAAGAGTTTTTGCAATTTCTA
>NZ_JAGYZD010000376.1 GCF_018371055.1 Finegoldia magna
AAAAATTTGTTTTTCATAATCCCTCCATGATTTTATTATTTTTAACATTAGATAGTATATATTACTTTGAAATATTTTACAAATATAAATAATGGCTTCTAATTATTGGAGCCATTTCAGTAAAATTATTTTTCTATATATGATTTTACAAAATACTTGCCATCTTTGTTTTCAAGTGTTAAAGTAGCATAGTTACATTTTAATATCAAATTATTTCCCTTAATTTCTCCTTCAGTTGGGTAAAAAGTCCCAATACTTACATCGCTTACAAATGTATAATACGCATTTTTTTCTTTCAAGTACAAACATTTGTCTTTGCTTTTCACATCGTCAGATACAATCCCTGCATATTTCATCAACGTAGCATCTACAAGGTTCTTGTCGATTTCTACTAATGGCATAAGCTTACTTGACAATTCAAATTCAGAAAAATTATCTAGTTTTTTCAGCTTTTCAAGAGTAGTTTTGAATTCATCAGAATTTTCTTCCAAAACTTTACTTGGAAAATAATTAATAAAGCTATCCAAATCTATTTCTTTTGGATCGTTGTAACTTCCTGCCTTGAAGAAATTCGAAGTTATGTTTTTAATTTCATCAAATTCTGATCCAGGCCTTTTCTCCACAAAAACTTTTTTAATTTGATTTACCTCGTCATCTGTTAGCTTTCTATCTTTTCCTGCCTTTATCCCTTTGAAAGCTTCTTCAAAGTAATTTCCAACCCATTTTTGTTGTTCTTCAGTTAATTTGATATTTTTTTTGTTGTCTTTACTTTTATCGCAAGATGCTAGAAATATTATCGCAAATAATAAAACAACCGAAACTTTTAAAAATTTATGTAATCTTTTCATACATACTCCCCCTTTATTTGGTTTATTTATACCCTGATTTTTAAAATTCATAACAAAAATATCCCCTCAATATAAATTGAGAGGATACCTAAAATTTAGAAGTTTATGGGATTACTTTATGATACTTGTTAATTGATTAATTACATCTTCAGATACTGATTTTTCTCCACCAATTACATAAGATTTGTTGAATTTAGTATCTTTGATGAATTGTTCTG
>NZ_JAGYZD010000377.1 GCF_018371055.1 Finegoldia magna
TCTTTTAACTTTTCATCTTCTTTTTCATCACAAGTAATAGTATTGCCAAATCTGCCAGATACTTCTTTCATATTCCCTAATACCATCTGAGGATTATCTACAAAGTATTTATTATAAGTCAAACCCTTTTTATCAGTTGCTAGATGAATCCAATCATCATCTCTTTCTATAACTGAATCTCTCTTTTTCAAGAAAATAATATCTGAAGTAACTTCTGTACCAGCAAGTCCTTTAAATATTGTATTAGGAAGCCTCATAGCTCCTAAAAACTCACATCTTGCATTAATATATTTTCTAACAGATTCATCTTTTTTATCCATAGTTCCAGATGAAGTTATGAAGGCAATAATTCCTCCATTCCTAACCTTATCTATTGACTTTGCAAAAAAATAATCGTGAATCAGAAAGTTATTTCTGTTATATTCACGATCGTTAACTTTAAAATCTCCAAAGGGAACATTTCCTATTACCAAGTCAAAGAAATTATTTGAGAAGTTTGTTTCTTCAAAACCTTTAATTTGAATATTAGCTTCAGGATAAAGTTCTCTTGCTATTCTTCCGCTTAGACTATCTTTTTCTACTCCATAGACTTTAGAGCTTTGTATTTCACTTGGCATACTTCCAATAAAATTACCGACTCCTGCAGATGGTTCAAGGATATTCCCAGTCTTAAAACCCATATCTGTTATGGTCTTATATATTCCATCCATTACCTCTCTAGGTGTATAAAATGATGTTAGAGTAGACTCTTTAGCATTCAAATACTCATCATTTGTTAGATTTTCTTTTAAAATATTTCTTGCTTCAAGCCATTGTCCTCCCTTTTCTTCATCAAAGACATCGGCAAGACCACCCCATCCTAGATAATCAGCAAGATAGGCTTGTTCATACTCTCTTGGACTCCTATTTTCATTTTCAAGTCTTTTGAGCATCTTAATAGCTTTTATATTTTTATCTAGCTTTTCTGATGGTGTTAGGTATTCTGAGTAGATATGATTTTTCAAGTCATAATTTCTAGCAAAACTTAGCCTTTCCTTATTAGGTTCATAGCCTAGATT
>NZ_JAGYZD010000378.1 GCF_018371055.1 Finegoldia magna
GTCAAATCAGACCTTTCTGCCAATTCTTCTTGGGTCAATCCAAGTTTTAACCTCAATGATCTTATTTTTTCTCCTATTTCCATTACTATCTCCTTACTTAAAATATTAAACCAAAAGTATTATAACATAAAAGCATACAAAACTAAACAAAAAGTTAAAAATATTTTACTAAATTTTCGTAAAAAAATACTCTCAAAATTAATTGAGAGTATTTCATAAATTTGATTAAAAGCTTCTTCCAGCTCCTCCGCCTCCGGAAGAGCCTCCTCCGCCAGAGAATCCACCAAATCCTCCAGAAGATCCGCCGCCAAAACCTCCTCCGAATCCGCCGAAGTCATCGTCATCGAATCCTCCTCCAAATCCAGGGAAGAATATTGTTCCACCACGTCTTCTGCCTCTGTATCTATTATTTCTACGATTATTTCTTGAAATAAAGTACAAAATAATCAGAAATATTATAATTCTTGCAATAGTGTTCATAAGTTGTTCGTCTGAACTTCTATTTAAATTTTTTTGATATTTGTCAAAATCCCCAGTTAATTCAACATCATACTCAGCAGCAACTTCACTGACAACTGCATTGAATCCTTCTTGTAAAGCGTTAGAATAATTACCGTCTTTTAAATCATCAAGCATATATTCATCAATTATTCTACCAACCTTACCATCGTTAAGTCTTCCTTCAATTCCATAACCTGTAATTATATTGATGTGACGATTACGACCTTTAGGTTCATTTAAATCTTGTGACAATAAAATCAGTACCCCGTTTTTCTTAGTGGCATCTCCGATTTTCCATTTATTAAACAAATCAACGCCGTAATCAACAGGATCTCTTCCTTTTAAATCTTTTATGGTTACAACAAGTACTTGTGAGCCTGTTTTTTGCTCAAGTTCTACATTCGTCTTAACTATTTTATCTTTAACTTTCTGGCTAATCACACCCATCTCATCAAGATAAAAAGTATCCGGTGATTTCGGCAAATCTTGGGCAAAAGCATTTACATTAAAAATTAATAAAAAAGCTAAAACAAATGAGAATATCAATCTAAATTG
>NZ_JAGYZD010000075.1 GCF_018371055.1 Finegoldia magna
TTGTCTCTGTAAACTTCGTCTACACCACCGTTGATTGAATACAAAAGTGCCTTTGCAAGGTTTGCTCTCGCTCCGAAATATTGCATTTGTTTTCCAACTTGCATTGCAGATACACAACATGCTATCGCGTAGTCGTCGCCGTAAACATCACGCATTACATCGTCGTTTTCGTATTGAATGGAAGCTGTTTTGATACTCATCATTGAACAGAAATCCTTGAAAGCGCGTGGCAAATTATCTGACCACAAAACTGTCATGTTTGGTTCTGGTGATGTGTCGATGTTTATCAAAGTGTGCAAAAATCTGAATGAAGTTTTCGTAACCAAAGTTCTTCCATCAACGCCCATTCCACCGATTGATTCTGTAACCCAAGTAGGATCTCCAGCGAATAATTCATCGTATTCAGGAGTACGAAGATGTCTAACCATTCTAAGTTTGATAACTAATTGATCCACCAATTCTTGTGCATGGTCTTCATCCAAAATCCCCTTGTCCATATCTCTTTTGATATAAATATCCAAGAACGCGGTGTTTCTTCCGATTGACATCGCAGCTCCGTTGTTTTCTTTTACTGCTGCCAAATATCCAAAATACAACCATTGAACAGCTTCAGTCGCATTCATTGCTGGTCTTGAAATATCAAATCCATAACTCATCGCCATGTCTTTTATTTCATCGAAAGCTCTGATTTGTTCAGAAAATTCTTCACGTCTACGAATGATTTCTTCAGTAGCATCTCCTGTCAAGTTTTCCTTGTCTCTGATTCTCATAGCTTTCAAATAATCGATACCGTACAAAGCAATTCTTCTGTAATCGCCGATAATTCTTCCTCTTCCGTACGCATCAGGAAGTCCTGTCAACAAACCAACTGATCTGAAAGTTCTCATTTCTTTTGTGTAAGCGTCAAATGTTCCTTGGTTGTGTGTTTTTCTGTATTCGTTGAATTTTTCTTTTATAACTGGATCCATTTCCAAATCATAAGCCTTCAAAGAATTTTCAACCATTCTGAAACCACCATATGGATTCATAATTCTTTTCATAGGTTCATCTGTTTGTAATCCAAAAACAACTTCATTGTCCTTGTCGATATATCCTGCATCAAAATTGTTAATTCCGCTGAATCTTTCAAGGTCAACCTTGATTTTCTTAGATTTTACTTCTTCAACGATCATATCGTTTACTTCGTTCCACAAAGTTTTAGTTTTTTGTGTTGGACCTACTAGGAAAGAATCGTCCCCTTCGTATGGAGTGTAGTTTTTTTGAATAAAATCTCTCACATTGATTTCATCTGCCCAGTCTCCATCATTGAAACCTTCCCAAGCTTTTTTGAATTGTTCATTATCGAATAAATTGCTCATACATATCTCCTTTTCTTATTTTTAACGTTATATTAAGTATATGTTAAAAAAGTTTTAAATACTGTGATTATAATCACTCCGTGATAATTTTTATCAAATAAATCTTACAATATTTCAATATTGCTTGTAAATAAGTAAAAAATAGGATATATTTTAAATACGGAGGGTTTTATGAGAATAAAAATATCTAACAGTAAACTAATAATTCTTGCAATTCTAACATTTGTGATAGAAACCATCGCCGTTGTTGCGACTCAAAATCTCACAGGAATTAATAGGATTTTCATTATAATTTCATTTACTTTAATCACAACGTTCGCACTTTTTCTAAGTTATATCTTGATTCAAGTGCTTCACAATATGATAATGGACAGAAAAATTGCCGGTGAAATCAGAAAATACATGCTGGATTACGAACAAAATGGAAATTTGGACAAATTATTTCAAAATTTCAAAAAGATAAAAGATAAACCAAAAACAGATTATGCAAAAAGCTTGTATTATTTTAACTTGGCGATAGCCTATGTGGAAGATCATCAATTCCAAAAAGCACGTGAAGTTTTGCAAAAATCCACTTTACAAAAATACAACCAATCATTTAATCAGATTTTCAAAATGCTTTTGAATGATATCGACAAACACGAAAAAGAATACAACGAATCTAAAAAAACGCCAGAAAATTAATTCTGGCGTTTCGTTTATTGAATTCCAAGTCCCATTTCACCGAATGAATCTGCGTGTTCAAAATCATGGTATTTAAATCCTCGTTGGAACCATTCGTTTCTAAGTTCGGATGAACCGTGAGTGAATTTTTCCGGTTGGACGTATCCTTGTCCCATTTTTTGAATGTGATCATCGCCGACACTTTGGACAGCGCTTATCGCTTCCTCAATGTCTCCTTCTTCCAAATATCCTTTTTCTTTGATGTAATAGCTGAACACTCCTGCAAAATAATCTGCCTGAATTTCCAGTGCTACAGAATATTTATTGGCGTCTTTTTCGTTCAATCTACGTTGAATATTGTGAACTCTATCCAAAATTCCTAGCTCTTTTTGGACGTGGTGGCCAACTTCGTGCGCCAACACATATGCCATAGCATAATCTCCACCGTCAGCTCCAAGTTTTTTCGTCAACATATTGTAAAAAGTTACATCCATGTAGACTGTTTGATCCAACGAACAATAAAACGGCCCTACGTTTTTGTCAGCATTTCCGCAACCCGTAGACACTGCTCCTTCAAAGAAATGGAGTTTCGGTTCGTTGTATGTTCTATTTATTTCAGAAAATTTTTCGTGCCACACATCTTCTGTATCCTTCAACACAACGCTTAGCATCTTTTCGGCTTCTTCGACTTCCTTGCTACTCGCTTTTTCAGATTTATTTACTTGTTGTTCTTGTTGTGTTCTGTTTTGTTCATTGATAATATCACGTGGATTTCCTCCAAACAAAGAATACACAATCACAAGCAAAAGTAGTCCCACTCCGCCGATTTTAACTGGTCCTCCACCGGATGAACCTCTGCTTACATTTGAACTTCCTTCTCTACCTTGCCATTTCATATTTTGCCCCCAATATATTAATTTTCCGTTAAATTATTTATACCCAATTTTAATATTTTTCATTAGACCTGCTAGACACTGCGACAAATTTCAAATCCGCATAATTTCCATTTAAAGCTTTTTTGATTTCTCTTAAAGTGTTCTTCGTCGTCACAATATCATCCAAAACCAGAATTTTTTTATCCGACACATCAGCGTTCAATTCAAACGCACCTTGTAGATTTTCAATTCTTTGAAGCTGTGATAAATTGTGTTGAATTTTGGTTTCCTTCACTTTTACAATCGCATCTGGCAAATATTCCATGTCCAGAATCTTTGCCACTTCCCTTGCAATCTCGTGAATGTGATCGAAACCACGTTTGTTTATCGTAGATTTTGTCGATGGAACTTTTAAAAGCGTGTAGTCTTGTAAATTTTTCTGTTTGATCTGATCTGTAACCACATCTGCCAAGAAATATCTAACAACTTGTTTGCGGCTGAGCTTGTAATCGTAGATGAGTTTTTTCGTCAAACCTTGGTGAAGTAATGGAAAATAGCAATCCGTACCGTCGATATCCCTATAACCGTCCACGAAAACCAACTTGTCCAAGCAATCTTCGCACAACAAATATTTGTACTGTTTTTTCTCGTGACAAATTATGCAACGCTTTTGAAATAAAAAACTAAAATCCCTCATCTTCGAACATCTCTCTCATCATTTCTTGTTCGTCATCGTCGATATCAAAATCCGTGTATTGTTTGATTCTTCTGTCCAAGCCCGAATTTCTCTTCATTATTTTATTGTTGGATATCATTTGGCGTAAAATCTTCAAGCTCCCAACCAAAACTACAATTTCTCTTGCCCTTGTGATTGCAGTGTAGAGCAAATTTCTAGTCAACAACATAAACGGAGCCTGTGTCACTGGAATTACTACGATTGGAAACTCACTTCCTTGTGATTTGTGAATCGTAATCGCATAAGATAACGTCAAACCGTCGCATTCTTTTTTCGTGAAGCTCGCGGTTTTATCGTCAAACAACACATCAATAGTCTCATCAATCGGATCGACGTATGTAACTCTTCCGATATCTCCGTTAAAAACCCCCATCGCATCATCGTCAATGAATTCTTTGGTGTAATCATTTTTAATTTGCATAACTTTGTCGTTGAGCCTAAAAATCCTGTCTCGTTGCTCGATTTCTTCTGTCATCGGTGTTTTCGGATTCAAAACTTCCTGCAAAGCTGCGTTTAATTCCTTTGTTCCACAGCTAGATTTTTTCATCGGAGTTAACACAATTATATCGTCAAACTCGTCTTTTTTGTAGAAATTAGGAAGTCTTTGTGCGCACAAATCGAGAATCGTCTGCTTGGCACGTTCTGGGTCATTTTCTTCAATAAAGAAAAAATCCTTGCCCTTTTCATTCAGAATAGGAAACTCTCCGTTGTTAATCCTGTGCGCATTCACAATTATGTTGGAGTTTTGTGCTTGACGGAAAATCTTCGTCAATTTTATCGTAGTGATTTCTCCACATTCTATCAAATCGTTGAGCACATTTCCAGCTTGTACACTTGGAAGCTGGTCACAGTCTCCTACGAAAACTACTCTAGTATTTGAGTCCAACGCCCTCAACAAACTGTCCGCGATGAAAATATCCATCATACTGGCTTCATCGATGATTATCAAATCGCAATCTATAGGATTATCCTCGTCGTGGTCGAAAATCGTTCCGTTTTCAACTGGAATGTATCCCAAAATTCTGTGAATAGTCTTCGCTTCTTCGTTGCAACTTTCCGACAATCTTTTAGCCGCACGACCAGTAGGCGCCGCAAGAATTATATCCTTATCATTTTTCTTGAAAATTTTCGTAATATTGTTGATAATCGTAGTTTTTCCCGTACCAGGACCACCCGTAATTATCAGCATTTTTTCAGTCATAGATTTTTTGATGGCTTCGATTTGCAAATCATCCAAGTGTTCTGATTCTAATTTTGAAAGCTCAGCCTCCACGTCAAACTCATCTTCGATTTCGCTTTTCAAAATATTCGCAATATTCATTGCGCATCTCATCTCAGCTTTTTCGATTTGTGGAAGGTAGACTCTATGCTCATCGTCTGTGTCATCAATCGCGATAATTCCACTGACAATCAAAGACTCCAACGTCTCTTGTCTGTTTTTGATTTCAATGTCGATAAGATTCTCCACTCCAGCTATCAAATCATCTTCCAAAACGTAGCAATTCCCATTAGAATTTGCTTCCTTCTCCATAAAATATTTGAACGCAGCCTTAATTCTAAATGGAGAATCCAGCTCTATGTCGATTCTCTGCGCAATAATGTCCGCCGTTCTGAACCCAATTCCTCTAATATCGTCAATCAAAGTGTATGGGTTTTGCATGATAATTTTCTTCGTGTCTTCCTTGTAAAAATCAGAAATAATATTCGCTTGATGAAGACTAAGCCCCAATGATTGCAAATACAAGAAAATCTCAGCGTATTCTTTTTTCTCGTCGAGTGATTCTTTGATTTTTTTGTAATTTTTCTTGCCGATTCCTTTGACCTGCAATAATTTGGATGGAGAATTTTTCAAAATTTCCATCGTATCTTCGCCAAATTCTTCGACGATTCTTCTTGCAGTTGTCTCTCCAATTCCTTTAATCAAACCGCTTTGAAGATAATTGATAATATTGTACATGCTAGGCTTAGTGGATCTTTCAACGGAAATTATGTTGTATTGTTCGCCGTATTTTGGATCTTGGACTTTGTTTGCCTCAATATCCAAGAAATCTCCCGGCATAATTTTGAAACTATTTCCTTTGATAATTCTCTCTTCTCCGTCCTTATCCACAGAAAAAATCCTAAAACCATTGGACTCGTTTTCGAATATTATATTTTTGACAGTCGCGCTAAATTTCATACACTCACCTACAAAAAAGAGGGTTGTTCAATCAAATAACAATCCCTCTGTTTATACAATTTATTAATCTTCGATTTCAATTCTTTCGATATTTGCGCCCAACTTTTTGAATTTGGAAACAATATCGTCGTATCCTCTGTCAATGTGATAAATATCTGTAACATTTGTAGTTCCATCTGCTACAAGTCCCGCCAAAATCAAAGCCGCTCCAGCTCTCAAATCGGTGGACTTCACAGTAGCTCCTTGAAGAGAATCTACTCCTGCAATGCTCGCTTCATTTCCTTCAGTCGCAATAGCAGCGCCCATTTTTTGAAGTTGTTCCACATGCATAAATCTATTTTCAAAAACAGTTTCTTCTACACTGCTTTGACCCTTGCACACAGTCATCAACGCCATAAATTGTGCTTGCACATCTGTAGGAAAACCAGGATATGGCAAAGTTTTAATCTTCGTTCCTTTTAATCTACCAGTGGAAATAACTCTGATAGAATCTTCGTCCTCGTTTTCAATAACCTCACAACCAACTTCACGAAGCTTTGCGATAATCGGCATAATATGAGATGAAATACAATTTTTCACAGTAACATCTCCACGTGTAATCGCACTTGCCACCATAAAAGTCGCAGCTTCTATTCTATCTGGAATAATTGTGTGTTTTGCACCGTATAACTTGTCAACGCCGACAATTCTAATTGTAGAAGTACCAGCGCCACGAACCTTCGCGCCCAATTTGTTCAAGAAACTTGCCAAATCTACGATTTCTGGTTCCTTAGCAGCATTTTCGATAACAGTTTCTCCCTTTGCCATCGTCGCTGCCATCATTATATTTTGAGTCGCGCCAACGCTTGGAAAATCCAAATAAATTTCCCCTCCAATCAAACCATCCTTTGCGATAGCTTCTATCTTTTCGTCAGTCGATTCAATCTCAGCACCCAATGACTTAAATCCTTTTAAATGCAAATCCACAGGTCTCGAACCAATCGCACATCCACCTGGCAAATACGTCTTAGTTTCACCAAGTCTAGTCAACAAAGGTCCCATTACTAAAAATGAAGCCCTCATCTTGTTCATCAATTCGTGTGGAGTCACAGAATTATTGACATTGCTACTATCTATCTCAACCTTATTCTTATCCAAATAAGTTACTTTTGATCCCAATTCTTCTAAAACTTTCAATATAATTGAAACATCCTTTAACTTCGGAACATCTTCTAAAATTATCGGCTCAGTTCCTAAAAGAGATGCTGCTATAATAGGAAGCGCTGAGTTTTTGGCGCCGTCAATCTTGACCTCGCCCTTCAAATTTAAACTTTTTTTTACTTGTATAACTTCCAAAATAACCTCCATCAGTCATTCGTTTTTCTTGTTTATATATAAA